>JAEYXO010000193.1 GCA_023431245.1 Pseudomonadota bacterium
TTGAGGTCGCGCGTTTCGATGTCCGCGCCCTGGATCACGAGATGCATGGAATGTTCCGGAAAAAGGAGCGGCGATTATAACGAAGGCATCGCCGCCGGCCGCAACCTCAGGGCGCGGTGATCCAGGCCGCGATGCGCGTAACCACCTCGCGCTCGATGCCGTTGAAGCCGTGGTAGGCGCGCGCCTGGCAGGGGTCGCCCTCGCTGATGCCGCCCTCGAACACCATCAGTTCCCGGCGCGGCGGCGTGCTCAGGCGGTCCATCAGCCGCGGCAGGTCGCTGAACAGGCAGACGCGGCAGGCATCTTCGCGATGGTGCGCGACCAGCACCGGGATGCGGATGCGGTCCAGCGCCATCTCCGGCACCGCGCGGCTGCGCGGATCGCTGTGCACCGTGGCGGTGAGCACGATGCCGTCGGGCCCGCCGGAGGCCGGTGGCAGCTGCGTCGCGACCCAGGCCGCCGACTGCGTGCCGCGGCTGGTGCCCACCAGCCACACCGGAATCTTCGCCTGCTGCCGCAGCCAGGCGATCACGGCCTTGACGTCGGCGACATGCTCCACGGTCTGGCGGCTGCCGGAGAGATACGGATGGGACTGCTTGTCCGAGGGTGCATCGATGAGCACCGTGGTCAGGCCCTGCTCGGCGAAGATCTGGCGCGAGCGGATCAGGAAATTGCCGGCCAGTTTCGGGATGCGGCCATCGGCCTGCAGCGTCAGCCCGCCGTCGCCGCCTGCAAACAGGATCACCGCGGCCTTCGGTTTTTCCGGCGTGATGACAAGGATGCGCTGGGTGACACCGGGGCGCGAGGGCAGGTCGACGACCTGTTGCGCCTGTAATGGCGGGACGGCGAAGGCCGCCCCGAAAAACAGCAGCGCGAGGCGCGGATTCATGTGCGGAGCGCGGTGCACTTCATGCCGGAGATGATACTCCGGCGGCGCCCGCGGCTCCCGGGGCAGCGCGATCAGCGGTTCGGCTGCATGCCCAGCGCGTTGTTGATGCGGTTGTTGGAGTTGTAAATCGCGACGACCTGCACCGCTTCGAGGATCTCGGCTTCCTTGAGGCCGGCGGCGCGCAGGCCGCCGATCAGCGTGGCGTCGGCGTCGGCGGCATGCAGCGTCAGCTTCGAGGCGAATTCCGCCAGCGCATGCAGGCGCGGTGTCAGCGTGGCACGGCGCCAGGCGAGTGTCAGCGTGTCAACAAGCTGCGGATCCATGCCGTACTTCTTCAGTGCGCCGCCGTGCGACAGGATGCAGACCTCGCAGCGGTTCTCGACGCTGGTGATCAGCGCCAGGAACTCGCGCTCCACCGGCGGCAACTCGCCGTCATCCGAGCGCATCAGCCGGTCGAGGTAGCCCTGGTACAGAGCCAGCCGCCCCGGCCCGAAGGGCAGCCGCAGGAAGTTGCGCACGAAACCGAGGCGGACGAGGCAGTCCTGCTGCAGCTTGCGCACGGCGGGTTCCGGTTTTTTCAACTCGGGCAGGCGCAGCCAGGAAAAGCGTTTGGCCTTGGCCGTCGCCGGTTTTTTTGTCGTCTTGCTCTTGCTCATGCAGCGTCTCCCGGGGTGGCGGTGCGACGGCTCATTCGGGCTGGATGCCCGCGGCGCGCGCGACCTTGATCCATTTCTCGATTTCGCTGCGGGTGAACTGGTCGTATTCCTCGGGCGTGCTGCCAACCGGATCGGCGCCTTCGCCGGACAGCCGTTCGCGCACCGCGGAATCCGACAGCGCTGTTTTCAGCGCACCGAGCACGCGGTCAATCGCCGGGCGCGGCGTGCCGGCCGGCGCGAACAGTCCGAAGCCGGCGGTGACCACAAAGCCCGGGACGCCGGACTCGATCATGGTCGGCACGTCGGCCGCGGCGGGGGAGCGTTTCTCACCGCCCTGGGCAATCATGCGCAGCTTGCCCGCGCGCGACTGGCCGATGATCGCCGGCATGCTGCTGATCAGCAGCTCGACATGGCCGGCCATTGTGTCAGTGAGTGCGGGACCGGCACCTTTGTAAGGCACATGGGTCATCTTGATCTGCGCCACCGAGCCCAGCAGTTCCGCCGACAGGTGGCCGATGCTGCCGCGTCCTGCGCTGCCGTAATTGAGCTGGCCGGGTTTGGATTTCGCCAGAGCGATCAACTGCTTCGCGTTTTTCACCGGCAGCGAGGGATGTACGACGATCGCGCTCGGCACGTCGGCGACCTTGGAGATCGCGGCAAAACTCTTTACCGGATCGAAGGGCAGCTTCTTCACCATCGCCGGATTGATCACATGGGCAGCGGACACCATCAGCAGCGTGTAGCCGTCGGGCGGCGACTTTGCCGCCATGTCGGTGCCGAGCATGCTGCCGGCGCCGCCGCGGTTGTCGATGATGATCTGCTGGCCGAGCGCCTTGCTCATGCCGGGGACGACGATGCGCGCGATGATGTCGGTGTTACCGCCTGGCGCGAAGGGCACGATCATGCGCACGGTCTTGCTCGGGTAGGTCTGTGCCAGTGCATTGCCGGCAAAACCCGACAGCGCCAGTGACAGCAGGGTACAGATTGCAGTCTGGGTGTTTTTCGTTTTCATCGTGATCTCCTCCGGTTATTGTGATGTCCGGCACAGGGACCGGATGTGTCCGTCTGGGTCACCATGCTAACATCAGCATTCGCTAATATCTTGATCCAACGCAGTTAGATCTCAAAGGACAATCAATATATGGACCTCGGAATCAGGGGCAGAACCGCGCTGGTCTGCGCGGCGAGCAAGGGACTGGGCCGTGCCTGTGCGATGTCGCTGGCGCGTGAAGGGGTCGATGTCACGATCATGGCGCGCGGACGGGAGGCGCTGGAGCAGACGGCGGAGGACATCCGCAAGGCTTCCGGCGTCAAGGTCACGGCTCTCGTTGCCGACATCACGACTCCGGAAGGCCGTGCCGCGGTGCTGGCCACCTGTCCGCAGCCCGACATCCTGGTCAACAACGCCGGTGGCCCGCCGCCCGGGGACTTCCGCAACTGGAGCCGCGAGGACTGGATCAAGGCGGTCGACGCCAACATGCTGACGCCGATCGAACTGAT
>JAEYXO010000223.1 GCA_023431245.1 Pseudomonadota bacterium
ACCTGCTGGTGACGGTCTGCCTGTTCATCGTCATCAATCTCGTGGTCGATCTGCTCTACGCCGCACTCGATCCGCGGGTGCGTCCGCGGAACGCCCGGTGAGCGCCGGCATCGCAGCAAGTTCCCCCGCGCGCGAGTTCGCCGCCGGCTTCTCCCGCGCCCGCAATGCGCTCGCGGCACTCGCCGTGCTGGCGCTGCTGCTTGCCGCGGCGCTCGCCGCACCCTGGCTGACGCCGCAGGATCCCTACGATCTGTCCCGGCTCGACATCCTTGACGCGAGGCTTCCGCCCGGCGCGGCCGCAGCCGCGGGTCACACCTACTGGCTGGGCAGCGACGACCAGGGCCGCGACATGTGGTCGGCCATCCTCTACGGCCTGCGCACCAGCCTCGGCGTCGGTCTGCTGTCGACAATCCTTGCACTGGGCATCGGCCTCGCTGTCGGCCTCGTTTCGGCACGCGCCGGCGGCTGGATCGATGCACTGATCATGCGCCTCGTCGATCTGCAGCTGTCCTTTCCGTCGATTCTGGTCGCGCTGATCCTGCTCGCGCTGACCGGTCAGGGCGTAGACCGCATCATCGCAGCCCTGGTGGTCGTGCAATGGGCCTATTACGCACGCACCGTGCGCGGTGCCGCGATGGTCGAACTGCGCAGGGAGTATGTCGATGCCGCCGTCTGCGCCGGCTACGGCGAGGCGCGCATCCTGTTCCGCCACGTGCTGCCCAACGTGCTGCCGCCGCTGATCGTCATCGCCACCGTGCAGGTCGCCCATGCGATCGCGCTGGAGGCGACGCTCTCCTTCCTCGGCCTCGGCCTGCCGATCACCGAACCGTCACTGGGCCTGCTGATCGCCAACGGTTACACCTATCTGCTGGCCGGACATTACTGGATCAGCGTGTTTCCGGGGCTGGCCCTGCTCCTGACCATCGTGGCCATCAACCTCGTCGGCGACCGCCTGCGCGACGTACTCAATCCGCGGCTGCAGTGACGACACGACCGGCGCTCAGCCCGTGAGCTGGGCCGCCGATGTGTGCAGGCACTGCATGAAGGAACGTACCGCGGCAGACGGCGGCTTGTGGCGGCTCCAGGTCACGCCGATCGGACGCTGCGGGTCCGGCAGGCCCAGCGGCAACTGCGCCAGCATGCCGGCTTCGATGTAATGCCGCGCCACGACCTGCGACAACAGGCCGATGGCCTCCGTCAGCTGCAGGTAGCCGGTGATCACGTCGATCGACATCGTCTCGACGCAGTCTGCGGGAATGCTGAGGCCATGTTTCTGGAACACGTTTTCCAGCGGCTCACGCGACAACGAACCCACTGGCGGCAGCACCCAGGGAAAGCCATCCAGTTCCCGCCAGGTCAGGCGCCGCCGGCGTGCCAAGGGATGCCCGGTGCCCACGACCACCACGTTGTGCCCTTCATAGAGGGTCTCCTCGGAGAAGTCACCCGAAGCATCGCGGCCCGTCAGCCTCCCGACGATCAGGTCTACGGTGCCGCGGCGCAGTTCGGGCAGCATCGACTCCATCGACCCCTCATGCACGATGACGATGGTCTGCGGCGTTTTCGCTTTGAGCATGGCCAGTGCCCGCGGCAGCAGCCCCGGTCGCATCGCCGGCAACGCGCCCACGGTGACCTTGCCGGAGGCTCCCGACTGCAGGGCATGCAATTCATCGCGCGCCTGCACCAGGCTTGCCAGTACCGCGCGCGCATGCCGCACGAGGCACTCGCCATAGGCATTGGGCAGCATGCCCTTGGGCGTTCTTTCGAAAAGTTTGAAGCCCAGTCCTTTTTCCAGTTCGGCCAATGCCAGCGACACCGCCGGCTGGGTCACATGCAGGCTCTGCGCAACCCGGCCCAGATGCCTCAGATCATCCAGCGCCACCAGCATCCGGAAATGCCGGGGTTTGAGATTGGCGCGTATGAACCAGTCTGGTTGGACCATGACACTTGCCTCCGGTTGAAATCGGGCATGACAGCCATAAGTATATCCTTATGACAATATCGGGATTTCTGACTGTTCAGCTTATGTAATATGCGACATGATTCCCCGTCGTTCAAAGCAAGCACCGGCCCATCCGGGGCACTGCGGGCAACCGCCCCGGCAAAAATACGGAATGAGGAGAACCTTGACCATGTCACTCAGACAAATCGTCGCACTGGCAATCACCGGCACCCTTGCACTTTCGGCAACGGCGCAGACCCAGGACTATCCTAACCGCCCCGTCCGCATGATCGTTGCCGTGCCGCCCGGCGGTCCGGCCGACACGCTGGCCCGTCTGGTCGGACCGCACTTGAACACCGGACTGGGCCAGACGGTGGTCATCGACAACCGCCCCGGCGCCAACGGCGGCATCGCCTACGACATGGCCGCACGCTCCGTGCCTGACGGCTATACCTTCGTGCTGGTTGCCGCTGGCGTGGCCATCAATCCCAGCCTCTATCCCAACGTGCCCTACCACCCGGTCAATGATTTCACGCCGATCACGCTGGGCATCACCGTACCCAACATCCTCGTCGTGCATCCCTCGGTGCCGGCAAAATCGGTGAAGGAACTGATCGCCGAGATCAATGCGAAAAAAGGCGGCTTCGTGTTTGCGTCCGCCGGCAACGGCACCTCCGGCCATCTCGCGCTGGAGCAGTTCCGCCTGTCCACCGGCACCTCCTTCGTGCATGTGCCTTACAAGGGCGGCGCCCCCGCACTGCAGGAGACACTGGCCGGGCAGACCCAAGCCCTGTTCAGCATTGCGCTCGCAGCAACGCCGCAGGTCAAGGCCGGCAAGGTTCGCGCACTGGCAATCACCAGCGCCAAACGCTCGCCGGTGGCCCCCGAACTGCCCACCGTCGCTGAGTCCGGACTGCCGGGCTTCGAAGTCATCGGCTGGTTCGGCTGGCTCTCCCCGGCCAAGACAAACAAGGCCATTGTCGGCCGCCTGAACCAGGAACTGGTCAAAGCACTGGGCAATGCCGAAGTCAGGGAGCGTCTGCTGAGCATGGCCACCGAACCCGTCGGCAACAAGCCGGAGGAATTCGGCCGCTTCATCCGCAGCGAGTACGAGAAGTGGGGCAAAGTCATCAAGGCCGCCAACATCAAGCTGCAGTAATATCCGGTTGCAGCAATCATTCAGGAAAACCAGAGAAGAACATGAGCAAATCCAAGGGCATCCGCGAAGTCGCCTATGTCGACGTCCGCGCCGGTGGCGGCGACGGCCACCAGCATAACTGCAGCGCCGGCATCGAGCCGCTGTCCTTCACCGACTGCGCAGGTGGCGGACAGGTCGTGGTCGAACGCAACATCGCCTATGTCGGCAACATGCGTAATCCGCATGGCACACTGATTTTCGACGTCAAGGATCCGAAACACCCGAAATTCCTGTCCGAAATCAACATGCCGAAGGGCACGCATTCGCACAAGGTAAGGGTCTCGGGCGACATCATGCTGACCAACCGCGAAGTGCTGTCGTCGAAAAACGCAAAAGGCGAAGTGCCGCCCGACGACTTCCACGGCGGACTGGGCATCTACGATGTCTCGAATCCGGCCAAACCGAAGCTGATCACCCTGTGGGAAACCGACGACAAGCCCGGCGTCGACTACGCGCGTGGCGTGCACCGCTTCGACTTCGACGGCCGTTACGCCTATATCTCGCCGACGATGGACGGCTACCTTGGCAACATCGTGATGATCCTCGACCTCAAGGATCCGGCTAAGCCCGAGGAGGTCGGCCGCTGGTGGATGCCCGGGCAACACATCGCCGGCGGTGAAACGCCGACCTGGCGCGGCTCTGCGCACAAATGCCACCACCCGCTGCGCCACGGCAACCGGCTCTACACCAGCTACTGGCACGGTGGCTTCGTGATCCTCGACATCGACGACATGACGAAGCCCAAGTTTGTGTCCGGCCTCGACTGGAGCCCGCCTTTCCCCTGGCCGACGCACACCGCGCTGCGCATCCCCTTCAAGATCCGGAACCGCGATTTCGTCGTGGTCTCCGACGAGGACGTCGTGCGCCTGCCCGACTGCCCGCCGCACAACTCGGCCTTCCTGTGGATGGTCGACGTCACCGACGAGAAGCATCCGGCGGTGGTCTCCAGCTTCCAGCTCGAGGACATCCCGGACGAACAGCAGCCCTACGCCACCGGCTGCCACCAGCCCTGCGAGAAAGTCACCGGCACCGAAATCCCGGTGGCCTGGTTCGCCCACGGCCTGCGCATCGTCGACATCGCCAACCCGCACTCGATGAAGGAGGTCGCCTACTTCGTGCCCGACGTACCGCCGGGTTCGGAGCGCGTGCAGAGCAACGACGTCACCGTCGACGACCGCGGCCTGCTCTACCTGCTCGATCGCGTGCGCGGGTTGCACATCCTCGAGAGGACCTGAGGGTCCGCGGCAATTTCAGGTTTTCGTGACAAGGCCGCAGCATTGCGTTGCGGCCTTTTTATTCGGTGGCGTTGGCGAACGGGGCGTCGCAAAATCCACCCGCATGACAGGGCCTGACACCCCGCGAACAGCGCACCGGACGGCGCCCTGGCCCAGCCCAAGCCTCAGTCAGCGCAGCCCCGGCACCGCAAACAGCGGCGCGCTCGACCCCATCAGCTCCGAAACCTGGTCGGGAATCCGTTCGCTGGGGGTTTTGGCTGCACGGCCGATGAAGAATCCCTGGGCATTGTTGATGCCGAGGTCGCGCAGGATGCAAAAGTCGGCGGCAGTCTCAACACCTTCGGCCACCAGCGAGGAACCGCAGCCCTCGGCGATGTGCTGCAGCGAGCGCAGGAAGTGGTACTTGACCGAGTCCTCGCTGACGCCCTGCACGAAATGCATGTCGATCTTCACGAAGTCGGGCTGCAGCTCGGACCACAGCCGCAGGCTCGAAAAACCCTCGCCGAGGTCGTCCAGCGCCAC
>JAEYXO010000224.1 GCA_023431245.1 Pseudomonadota bacterium
GTCTAAGTTGCAGGCTGTGCTCGCCGCGGCGCTGGCGCTGGCCGTGTTCGCGGGGCCTGCTCCGGCAGGCGAGATGGAGTGGAAAATGCTGCTCGAACAGGCCAACCTGCATGTGCAGCGCGGCAGCCTGCAGCAGGCGGAGCTGTTCGCGCGCGAGGCGATCGCCGAGGCCGGGCGCAGTTTCGGCCCGAAACACCGCGCGCTGGATCAGAGCATTGCAACCCTCGGGCTGGTGCTGCGTTTCGCACAGCGTTACCCGGAAGCCGAAAAGGAATACCGCCGCGCACTGGCGCTGCGCGAGAAGGCACTCGGGCCGGGCGATCCGCAGACTGCGATCCTGCTCAACAATCTGGCCGACGTGGTGCAGGCGCAGAAGAAATTTGCGGAGGCCGAGAAGCTGCACCGCCGCGTGCTGGCGGTGTTCGAGAAGGCCTACGGCGATGACCCGAAAACGGCGGCGAGCCTGAACAACCTGGGCGCCGCGATCCAGGCGCAGGGCCGCCATGCCGAGGCCGAGCCGGTGCTGCGCCGTTCGCTGGCGATGAAGGAAAAGACGCTGGGTCCGAACAGTCCCAGCGTTGCGCACACGCTGAACAACCTGGCACAGGTGCTGGACGTGCTGGGACGCAAGGCCGAGGCGCGCAAGCTCGAGGCGCGTGCCGCGGCGATTCATCGCGGCGACAAGTCAGCCCCCAAAGGCTGAAATTCGCCGGAACTCTTTCAAGTATTTGTTTTTAAGCGATTATTTTGTCTGCATAACCGTGAAGCTGGTGAATTCGCCGCCGGCTTCAGCGATGTCCACCCGATCCACCCGCGCCGCCCGTGGTCCGCGTTCCGCGCAGCGGATGATTTCGGCGACGGCCTCCGCAGTGCCCTGCACCACGGCCTCGACACTGCCGTCGCTGCGGTTACGCACCCAGCCGCTGATCCCGAGCACTCCGGCCTTGTAGCTGATGTAGTTGCGGTAACCGACGCCCTGCACCCGGCCGTGGACCACCAGGTGACGGGTCAGGATGTCATTCATGATGGCGGTGCCGGATCATGTGCGATGCAGGTTGCGATGTACCGGAGCGCGGAGTAGGCTGACACCGCAGTTCCGCGGCAAGCCAATAATTATTTTTACTGATTCCGACATTGGGGGAGTTTATGAAAATTTCATCCATGGTATCCGTGTTCGTGGTGGCTGTGCTGGCCGGCGGCTGCGCGGCGACCGGCGGCAATTCCAACGTGGCCCAGGACAAGGTGGTGTATCACGTCAACGATTCGAAGGTCCAGGCTGTCAATGCGCTGCGCAACATCGGCAATCATCTCGAGGTCAATCCGCAGGCGAAGATCGTCGTGGTGACCCATGCGCAGGGCGTCGATTTCCTGTTCGACGGCGCAAAGGATGCCAACGGCAACCCCTTCAATATTCCCGTCGAGCAGCTGAAAAGCAGGGGTGTGCAGTTCGATGTCTGCGACATCACGCTGCGCAACCGCAAGCTGACACGCTCGCGTTTCATCCCCGAGGCAAGCTTTGTGCCTTCGGGCGTTGCTGAAATCACGCGCCTTCAGCAGCGCGAGGGTTACGCCTACCTCAGACCCTGATTTGCCGCCGGCCGGCCCCTGCACGCCCTTCGCGGGGCGCGCATGGGCGCGGTTGCGTCCTCGATCCCGTGAACACCCTGCTCAAATACAAGGGCGACCTGTACGGCGGCCTGACCGCCGCCATCGTCGCGCTGCCGCTGGCTTTGGCTTTCGGGGTGGCCTCCGGTGCCGGTGCACTGGCGGGGCTGTGGGGCGCGATACTGACCGGATTTTTTGCGGCCGTGTTCGGTGGCACCCGCCACCAGGTCTCCGGTCCCACCGGGCCGATGACGGTGGTGATGGCCCTGATCCTCACCGAACTCGGGGGCAATCTCGCGGAGGCATTCACGGTCGTGATGCTCGCCGGGGCGCTTCAGGTGCTGTTCGGGATGTTCCGCTTCGGCCAGTACATCAAGCTGGTGCCGCAGCCGGTGGTTTCCGGGTTCATGAGCGGCATCGGTGTGATCATCATCATCCTGCAGTTCGCCCATGCCCTCGGCCATCAGCCGCCGCCCGGTGAAGTGGTGGAGAAACTGGCGGCACTGCCGTCGATGATGGCGGCCCCGTCCTATCCGGCGCTGGCGCTGTGCGGACTTTGCCTTGCAATCATGAGCTTCACGCCGCGGCGCGTGGCGGCGCTGCTGCCGCCGCCGCTGATTGCGATCGCTGCCGGCACCGTGGTCGCTGTCATGTTCCTGCCCGGCGTATCGGTGATCGGGGAGATTCCGACCGGGCTGCCGCAGATCACGCTGCCGACACTGACGCTGGCCGACCTGCCGGCAATCCTGCGATATGCACTGATCCTGGCTTTCCTGGGTTCCATCGATTCGCTGCTGACTTCGCTGGTGGCCGACAGCGTCACACGGACCCGCCATGATTCAAACCGGGAACTGGTGGGCCAGGGCATCGGCAACATTGCCGCCGGCCTCTGTGGCGGCATCGCCGGTGCCGGCGCGACGATGCGCACGCTGGTGAACATCCGTGCCGGCGCGACTTCCCGCCTCTCCGGCGCGATCCATGCACTGGTGCTGCTGGCGGTGGTGCTCGGATTCGGCGCCGCGGCGAGCCATGTTCCGTTCGCGGTGCTCGCCGGCATTCTGCTCAAGGTCGGTTACGACATCATCGACTGGCCGTACCTGAAGCGCCTGCGCCATGCCCCGCGCGGCGATCTGGCGGTGATGTTCATCACGCTGGGCGCCACGGTGTTCATCGACCTGATGACGGCGGTGGCCGTGGGGGTGGTGATGGCCGCGCTGATTTTCGTGGCGCGCACTTCCGAAGTGCAGATGAACAGCGCCCGCATTTCCCGCAGTTCCGGACAGGCCGCCGGCCTCGATCCCGAGGAGGCCTCGATACTGGATGCCGCCGGTGGGCGCATCGTGTTGTTCCATGTCGAGGGGCCACTGAGCTTTGCCTCGGCCCGGGATCTCTCGCGGCTGATGGAGTCTTCCGAGGGCCGTGACGCACTGGTTGTCGATCTCTCCGATGTGCCGTTCATCGATACCAGTGCCTCGATTGCGCTGGAGGAAGTGATCGTCGATGCGCGCGACGGCAACGATACCGTCATCCTCTGCGGCATGCGCGATCTGGTGCGGCAGACCATGGAGCGCGCCGGGGTGCTGCGCCTGCTCGATGCGCGGCAGGTGGTGACCACGCGCCTGCAGGCACTGAGAACGGCACGTGATTTTGTCGGCGGCAGCAGCGGCCGGCCGGCGCTGCAGGTTTAACGGGTTGCCTGCAGGGCGGCGAGTTCGCGGGCCCGCGCCAGTGCCGCGGTGAACTGCGCCGGCAGCTGTTCACCGCCAATCCTCTCTGCGAATCCCGAGCGCCTGAACAGCGACATCGGCTGTTCGCCGGCGCCGGAAATCAGCAGGGTCTTGCCGTTTTTCGCGAGCTTGCGCTGCAGCGTGTCGAGGATGTCGAGGCCGGTGGTGTCGACGTTCATGGTTTTCTGCATGTCGAGCACCAGGACGCGGCAGGGATCGGCCGGTTCGGCACGGGCGAGCAGGGGTTCCAGCTTGTTGGCCGAGCCGAAGAACAGGGAGCCGAACATTTCGTAGGCGCGCACCGACGGCGGCAGGCGGTCGGTGGCGATTTCGGTGACGCCGGTCAGCGAGGAGATGCGGGTGATGAACAGCAGTGCCGCCATCACC
>JAEYXO010000038.1 GCA_023431245.1 Pseudomonadota bacterium
GGACGCCCTGCCGGCCGCGGAGGTTGTGCGATACCGTGAAGAACTGCGCAGGACCGAAGAGCATCTCGGCGGCTCGCTGATGTCGATCGACAAGAAATTCCGCGGCACCCTGCATTTCATGTGCAAATGGGTCGACGAGCTGGCGCGCACGCCGGCGATCCTTGATGCCGGGGAGGATCTGCTTGGACCGGACATCCTGCTCTACACCAGCCGCTTCTTCATCAAGGAGCCGATGAGCGAAGGCATCGCCGCCTGGCACCAGGACTCCACCTATTTCGGACTGCGTCCCTTCGACCATGTCACGGCCTGGGTCGCGCTGAGCAACGTCACCGCCGAAGCGGGTCCGGTGGAGTTTGCCGTCGGCAGCCACATCCGCGGCCAGTTGCTGCAGAAAAGCGGGCTGATCAAGAACAGCGTCAACACCGCGGGGCAGATCATCGTCGAGTGGTTCGACCAGTCGGACATCGACCGCGCGGTGCTCAAGCCGGGGCAGTTCTCCTTCCACCACACCTGCGTCGTGCACCAGTCGCAGCCCAACCGGTCGCCGGAGCGGCGCATCGGCCTCGCGCTGAGTTACATCCCGACGCGTACCCGCTACATCGGCAAGCGCCGCATGCCGGCCTGCCTCGTGCGCGGCAGGGATGAGCACAATCATTTCGACCTGCAGCCGCGGCCGCAGGTGGACTTCGGCGAAATCGAGATGCAGCGGCACGACACGACCTTCAGGGCCTATATCGAGTCTTTCTACGAGCAGCTGGGCGAGGCGGAAAAGGATCTGCCGCGGGACGCTGCGGCCGGCATGGTCTACTAGATACTGTTTGGGTTTGCCCTTATGGTTTACCCTGATGCCTCTTTCATCCCTGCCCTTCCGTCGCGCTCAGGGTGTTCCTCGCCCCGGAAGGCGGGGGCGCTTGATGCGGGGCATAAGGGCAGGTGGGGTGAAGGTGCGGTGTGGCATTGATTCTGAATAATTGTTCAAGCCCATGACTGACTCTGTCAGGGCGATGTGAGAAGAGCGTTGAAAGTTACCTTACTGGGCACCGGCAGTCCGTTGCCTTCCCTCAAGCGGGCGTCTTCGAGTTACCTGGTCGAGGCCGGCGGCGATGTCATCCTGATCGACCATGGTCCCGGCGCTTTCCAGCGCCTGATGCAGGCCGGAAAAAAGGCGACAGACGTCACGCACGTCTTTCTGAGTCATCTGCATTTCGATCATTGCGCCGACCTGATCCGGCTGTTCCATCACCGCTGGGATGCGAGCGGCGATGACACACCGCCGATGCATATTCACGGCCCGGACGGCACGCAGGAATTCATCAGTCGCGTTTTCGGGCCGCAGGGCGCCTTCAGCCGTGACCTGGTTTCCCGTACGCGGCATCCTTTGAGCGTCGGTGCCTACCGCGAACGCGGCGGCACGCCGCCGCGCCCGTGGCCGGATACCCGCGTCACCGAGCTGCGCGGCGCCGGAGAGCTGGAGTTCGGCGGCTGGCGCATCCTGCGCTGCGAGGTTCCGCACTATCAGCCTTACCTGGACAGTTTTGCCTACCGCGTCGAGGCCGACGGCAGATCATTTGTCTACACCAGCGACGTCAATCTGGCGCTGCCTGGCGGCGCGCCGACCGCGCTGCTCGAGCTCGCGCGCGGTGCCGACCTGCTGGTGCACTACCTGAACGCCTTCGCCTTCGAGGCGCGCCATCCCGGCGGACTCGCGGGCCCGCGCTTTGCGGCGCAGCTCGCGCGGGACGCCGGCGCCGGGATGCTGGTGACGACGCATCACGGTCCCTGGATAGATTCCGGCGGCATGCCGGAGCGGATACTTGCTGAAATCGGTGAAACCTATTCCGGCCGCACCGTGTGGAGTGAAGACCTGATGTCTTTTGATCTGCATTCAGCGGCTTAGACGTGCTTCACGGAGCGGCGCCGGGCTTGCGGCATCGCGCCGCGGGCACCTACAATCGGACGCACCGGCGCCATTTCAGAGTGCCAGCCACCACGAGGAGAACCCCTTGAAACATACACTGACCGCTGCGGCTGTGCTGGCCGCTCTTGTCACACCCCATGCCTTCGCGCAGGGCAGCGCCGCGAATTATCCCGACAAACCCCTGCGGCTGGTGGTGCCGTTCCCGCCCGGCGGCGGCAACGATATCCTCGCGCGCACACTGGGCCAGCGCCTCAGCGAAGTGGTGTCGCAGCAGGTGGTCGTCGACAACCGTGGCGGTGCCGGCGGCGCGCTGGGCGCGACCATCGCGGCCCAGGCCAATCCCGACGGCTACACGCTGTTTCTCGGCAGTGTCGGCAACCTCGCGCAGACCCCGGCCCTGAAGTCGGACTTGCCTTACAACCCGGTGCGCGATTTTGCGCCGGCGGCACTGGTCGCGGTGTCCTCGTTCATGCTCGCGGTGCATCCGGGCGTGCCGGCAAAATCGGTGCAGGACCTGATCGCGCTGGCGAAGGCGAGTCCGGGCAAGCTGAACTACGCTTCGGCCGGCACCGGCTCATCGCTGCACATGGCGGGAGAGCTGTTCAAGCATGCCACCGCCACCGACATGGTTCACGTGCCGTATAAGGGCACGGGACCGGCGATGGTCGACTTGGTCAGCGGCCGTGTGCAGCTGGTGTTCAGCACGATGCCGCCGGTGCTGCCGCATGTGAAATCCGGCAAGCTGCGCGCGCTGGGCGTGACCACCGCGAAACGCGCCGCCGC
>JAEYXO010000041.1 GCA_023431245.1 Pseudomonadota bacterium
TCCAGGCGCGAGTCAAGCTCGTTGAGCTGCTCTTCGGCGCGGGCGAGGGATGCCGCGTCGCGGATGATGCCGACGTCATCCCACATGACGTTGTAGATTTCCTCGCGGATCGCGTTGAGATCACCACCCTTGCGGGCCAGCGGCGCGCGGCAGCGCGCCACCGCGGCATCGATCGCCTCCTGGTCGGGTGCGCGGAACTCCCCGTTTGCACTGACCCAGCCCGGCATCACGTCGCCGGCGATGCCGCCGAAGACCGTGGAATTGGCCACGCCGTTGCCGCCGAGGCGGTTGGCCCCGTGCACGCCGCCGGAATCCTCGCCGGCGACAAACAGTCCCGGCAGGTCGGTGGTGCAATCGGTCCGGAACACCACGCCGCCCATCATGTAATGGGCGGTGGGCACGACATCAACCAGGCCGCCGACCAGGTCAAAGCCGCAGTCGGCGCAGCGCTCGACCATGCCCTTGAATTCCTTGCGCACCATCACCGGATCAAGGTGCTTCATCGTGATGTAGAGGCCGCCGTTCTTGTTGACGCGGCCGGCGCGCATTTCCTCGTACATGCCGCGGCTGACGATGTCGCGCGTCGCGCGCTCGTTGCGCGGGTCGTAGTTGTGCATGAAGCGCTCTCCGGCGCCGTTCAGCAGGTAACCGCCGGCGCCGCGCAGGCCTTCCTCGATGATGGTGCCGGTGATGCGGGTGTCGGAGCCGGCAATCAGCCCGGTGGGATGGAACTGCACCATCTCCATGTCGCGCAGCATCAGTCCGCCGCGCAGCGCCATCGCCATGCCGTCGCAGCTCTTGTCGCCGCTGGGCGTGTGGAATTTGTACATCGTCGGGCCGCCGCCGGTGGCCAGCAGCACCGCCTGCGCCTGCACGAACACGAATTCGCCGCTGCGCATGTCGATCATCAGCACTCCGGCAATCGCGTCGCCGGCCTTGTTGCGGATGAATTCCACGGCGCGGTGCTCCTCCAGCCTGTCGATGCCGCGCGCCCAGACCTGCTCGGCCAGGCGGTTGATGATTTCGATGCCGGTCAGGTCGCCCTTGTGCACGGTGCGGTCGAAGGTCTGCCCGGCGAAGGCCTTCTGGTGGATGGTGCCGTCGGGGTTGCGGTCGAAGAAGCAGCCCAGTTCATTCTCGAGCTCGTGAATCCGCTCCACCGCGGTCTCCACCAGCGTCCAGGCCAGATCCTGGTCGGGCAGCCACTTGCCGCCCTCGATGGTGTCCATGAAATGGCGCTCCACCGAGTCGCCTGCGGCCAGCGCGACGTTGTAGCCGCCCTGCACCATGCGCGTGCACCCGGTCTTGCCGAGCAGCCCCTTCACCGCGACGGTGATCTTCAGTTTCGGGTTGTGCTGGTGGGCGTGCAGTGCGGCAAACAGGCCGGCGCCGCCGGAGCCGAGGATCAGGATGTCGGTTTTGATGGTTTGCATAGTGAATAAAACCTTTTGGCCACAGAGATCACGGAGAACACGGAGAAAAACCGAAGTTGCTGCAATCGGTTGTTTTGCCGTTCTCTGTGTCCTCTGTGGCCGATTCTGAGTTTCAGGATTTGACGCCCAGCGCCGCCAGCACGCCGGCACGCTGGTCCTTCGCCGCGGCGTTGACCGCGGTGTAGAGGCTGCCGCCGTGGGAATCCATCGCCACCAGCAGCGGGCCGAAGCCCTTGATGCGGAATTTCCACAGCGATTCGGGGTTGAGGTCGTCAAGATCCACCTCCTCGATCTGCTCGATCCAGGTGGTCTCCAGCGCCGCCGTGCCGCCGATGATCGCGAGGTACACCCCGCCGAGATCGGCGAAAGCCTTTGCCGAGGCGGCAAACAGCCCCCCCTTGCCGATGATGATGCGCACGCCGTACTGCTCCATCAGCGGCCGCGTGAAACGCTCCATGCGCGCGCTGGTCGTGGTGCCGATGCAGATCGGCGCGTATCCCGAGGGATGCGCCTGCGTCTCGCCGACCCATTTGACGTTGGGCGCGGTGTGGACGACGGCATGGCCGCGCATGTCGAAACGCGTCTTGCGGCCGTGGTCGAACATGTGGATCTGGGTGGCATCGCGGATGCCGTAGAGGGTCTGGTGCAGCGTGACGGTGTCGTTGATGCGCAGCTTGCGCACCTGCTCTTCGGTCACCGGCATGTTCAGTTCGTAATGGGCCATGGCGGATTCCCGTTCAGTAGCCGTAGCTGAGGCCTTGCGGCGTGAAGGTCGCCCGCGCGCGCCGCGCCGAATGGCACTGCATGTTGACCGCGACGGGATTCATCGTGATGTGGGTCGCGGCGGTCTCGACGTGCACGGCAAAGGCGGTGGAATCGCCGCCGAGGCCCTGGGCGCCGACGCCGAGCTTGTTGACCACCGCCGAGAGTTCGGCCTCGAGTTTCGCGCCCTCGGGATCGCTGCAGACGCTGCCCAGCGGCCGCGTCGCCGCGACTTTCGACAGGTGCACGCAGAGGTCGGCGGTGCCGCCGACGCCGACGCCGACGATCACCGGCGGGCAGCTCTTGCCGCCGGCTTCAAGCACGCAATCGATGACGAAGGTCTTGACCGCGTCGATGCCGTCGGCCGGGATCGCCATTTTCAGCCAGGAATTGTTCTCGGAGCCCGATCCCTTCGGAATCATCTCGATCGACAGCGTGTCGGCGTCGGACGAAAAATCGATGTTGATCACCGGCACGTGGCGCCCGCCCGAGGTGTGCTCGTTCTTGCGGGTGGTCGGATGCACGACGGAGGAGCGCAGCGGATGCTCCTTGGTCGCCCGGGTGCAGCCGCTGACGATGGCCTGCTTCAGCGCATGCCCGTCAACCTCGATCCCGGAACCGATCACGACGTTGTAGATCGGTATGCCGGTGTCCTGGCACAGCAGGTTGGTGTTGTCCTCGGCCACCTTGATGTTGCGGATCATCGTGCCGAGGATGGCCTTGCCGGTGGCATTGGTTTCGGCGCTGTCCAGTTTCTGGAAGCCCTGCTTGATGTCAGGGGGAAGCATCTTGAGCGCGCGGATGTAGAGCTCCTTGCACGCTTCCTCCACCTGTTTGAGATCGACTTTCACGAATGCACCTTCACTGGAATTGAAAACCCGGCGGCCGCGCGGGGCCTTGCACCCCGTCCCGCGGCCGCCGGCACTGCTGTTACTTCACCTGCAGGTTGCGCTCCTTGATGATCTTGGCCCAGCGCGCCGACTCGGCCTTGATGTCACGCGCAAATTCTTCCTGGCTGTTGCCGACGGGCACCATGCCGATGTCGTTGAAGCGCTTGGCAAGATCCGCGCCCTGCAGCACCTTGACGGTGTCGGCGTGCACCTTGGCGATCACGGATTTCGGCGTGCCGGCAGGCACCATGAAGCCAAACCAGCCGAGGTTTTCGAAGCCGGGCAGGAACTCGGCGGCCGCAGGCACGTTCGGCAGCTGCTTGGACCGCTCCTTGCTCGTCACCGCCAGCGCGCGCAGCTTGCCGGAATTGACGTGGACGATCGCCGCCGACAGGTTGGGGGTGACGAACTGGATCTGGCCGCCGATCAGGTCGGCGATCGCCGGTCCTTCGCCCTTGTACGGCACGTGGGTGACGTCGATGCCGGCGGTGTAGACGAAATTCTCGGCCGCGAGGTGGGTCTGGGTGCCGACACCGGCCGAACCGAAGGTCATCGATTTCGGCTTGGCCTTGGCCATCGCGATGAGATCCTGCAGCGTTTTCGCCGGGTTGCTGGGATGGACGACGATCGCCTGCGGGCCGCTGGCGACGTTGGTCACCGCCACCAGGTCCTTTTCCGGATTGAACGGCATCTTCGCGTACATGTGCTGGATCGCGGTGACGATGGACCCGGAGGTCATGAACAGCGTGTAGCCGTCCGGGGCCGACTTGGCGGCAATTTCGCCACCGATGTTGCCGCCGGCGCCGGCACGGTTGTCGACCACCAGGGTCTGCCCCCAGAGCTCGTTGAGCTTCTGCGCCACCAGGCGGGCAACGATGTCCGTCGCGCCGCCCGGCGCGAAGGGCACGATCACGCGCACGGGTCGCACCGGATAGGCATCGGCGGCAAAGGCTGTGGAAGCGGCGAACAGGCAGGCCGCGGCGAATACTCGGGTCATCGTCATCACGTTTCTCCTCACGGTGCGGTTTTATCGGTTGTGCTTGTCTGTGGCTGAGGGAGATTTCCCCGTTTCACGATACCCCAGCGGCAGGAGCGCAGCAAGCCGCGCCCCTACAGGCCCAGCGCGTCCGCGGCCAGGCGGCGCAGCTCGCGGTGCAGCTTTTCGCGCAGCGCCCGCGACGCCGGGCGATGCGCGATGTTGACCATTTCGTAAGGGTCCTTCTCCAGGTCGTAGAGCTCGTCCAGTTCGCCGTTGCGTGCCCGGTTGACCCAGTGGATGTACTTGTAACGCTCGGTCCGCACGGCCTTGTAGGTCATGTTGACCAGCCAGGGGTAGGCGTTCTCGGCCCAGTATTCGACCAGCAGCGACTTGCGCCAGCCGGCAGCCTTGCCGCGAAGCAGCGGCAGCAGCGAACGCCCCTGGATGTGCCCGCCGGGCTTGCCGCCGGCAATTTCAATCAGCGTCGGCGCAAGGTCCTGCAGGATCGCGAGTTGCTGCACCCGCGACCCCGGCTTTATCTTCCCCGGCCAGCGGATGGTCAGCGGCGAGCGGATGCCTTCCTCATAGGCGAAGCGCCGTTCCGGCCCGATGCCGTGCTCGCCGAAGAAGTAACCGTTGTCGCCGAGGAACAGGATCACCGTGTTGTCGAGTTCCCCGGTCTCTTCCAGTGCCTGGAAGATCATGCCGACGCCCTCGTCGACCGCAGCCATCATCGCGGCGCGCAGCCGGATCTCCTCCTGTTTGCCGGAGTGGATCGCGTCGTGCATCACCTTCGAGGCCGGCGTCTTGCGCAGCGCCACGGCTTCGGCCCAGGCCGGCTTGTGCTTCAGGAATTCGGCCGGCTTCTGCATGTTCGGCTTCTTCGGGAACACGCAGCCCTTGTAGAGGTTCTCGTGGCGTTTCGCCGGGCGGTAACCGTCCATCCTGAACGAGCCGTCGGCCGCCTGTTCCGCATCCGGATGCACCGCCTTGTGCGCGAACCACAGCGACCAGGGCTTTTTGTTCTTTTTGCGGCCCTGGCCGCGGATCCAGTCGACCGCCATCGTGTTCATGATGTCGGTGACATAACCCTTGTGCTGCACGTATTTGCCGTTTTCGTTGAGCTTAGGGTCGTAGAGACTGCCGTGGCCGTCGTAGGCCACCCAGAAATCGTAGCCGGGACGCGGCTTGCCGTCGTTGCCCATGTGCCACTTGCCGATGTGCGCGGTCTCGTAGCCGAGGCGCTGGAGTTCGAGGTGGTAGTTCGGCAGGCGGTGGCTGGCCAGGTCGCGCGCGACGTTGTCGATGATGCCGTGGCGGCTTGCGTACTGGCCGGTCAGGATCGAGGCACGGTTGGGCGAGCAGATCGGCGTGGTGTGGAAGGCGCGCTCGAACAGCGCGCCCTCGTGGGCGATGCGGTCGATGTGCGGCGTCTTCATGTACGGGTGACCGCCGGCGCCGAATTCGTCGAAGCGCA
>JAEYXO010000333.1 GCA_023431245.1 Pseudomonadota bacterium
CGACAAACCGGTCGTCTGCGCTCGGACGGGTCAGATCGGGCGGGACTTCCAGCGACGGAAGCCTGGTGGATGATTTGTAATCGACCTTCTTGGTGGGAATTTCAAGCGAACCGCATGCGCCGAGCGCGAATCCCGCAACAATCGCCGCCGCCGCACCCGCCGGTTTATGCCACTGCATGACGCCTGCCCTCCGTAAGCTTCACCGCGCCGGCCTGTTGCATCGCCTCGCGTACCAGTTCATGAAATTGCGGCGCCAGCGGCGTCAGGGGCAGGCGGATGCCGCCCCCCGTCAGTCCCAGCTGCTGCACCGCCCATTTGACGGGAATCGGATTGGCCTCGCAGAACAGATGGCGGTGCAGACCGATCAGCCGGCTGTTCACCGCCGCCGCCTGCCGTGCATCACCGGCCAGCGCGGCCACGCACATCTCGTGCATCAGCCGCGGCGCCACGTTCGCGGTCACCGAGATCACGCCCTCGCCGCCGAGCAGCATCAGCGCGACACCACTGGCATCGTCGCCGCTGTAGACGGAAAACCCCTGGGGCCTGCGGCGCAGCAGATCGCTGCCGCGCTCGAGATTGCCGGTGGCATCCTTGATGCCGACGATGCCGGGCACCTCGGCAAGCCGCAGCACGGTGTCATTGCCCAGATCGGCGACCGTGCGGCCCGGCACGTTGTAGAGAATCTGCGGAATGTCCACGGCCTCGGCAATCGCGCGGAAATGGCGGTAGAGACCTTCCTGGGTCGGCTTGTTGTAGTACGGCACCACGGACAGGCTCATTGCCGCGCCGGCGTTTTTCGCGTACTGCGACAGTTCAATCGCTTCCTTCGTCGAATTCGCGCCGGTGCCGGCGATCACCGGCACCCGTCCTGCGACATGCTGCACGGCCGTTTCGATCAGCAGGCGGTGCTCGTCGAAATCGACCGTGGGCGACTCGCCGGTGGTGCCCACCACGACGATGCCATCGGTGCCTTCAGCGATATGCCAGTCAAGGAGCGCCCGGAATGCCGCCAGATCGAGGGCTCCGTCATCGGCCATCGGCGTGACGATCGCCACCAGACTGCCGAGAACCCCCGTTAAACCATTGATTTTCATCAAAAAATCCAAGCGCGATAAACAATCTTGCTATTGTACCCGAAGCCTGCAGTGCCCGGATACCCGAGCAACCCGGCGATTTGCGTGCGCACCGCCCGACGAATCAGGGACAGTGTCACGCCAATTCCGTTCAGCATGCTGGCGACTGTCTCAATCCTGTCACATTCGATCCCTATAGTCGCGCAATAATTCAATTGGAATTGAAACATCCATCAGTGAAAGGGCGTCAGGCATGAAGGTGGGCATCAACGGCATGGGCAGGATCGGGCGTCTCGCCTTACGCGCGGCCATGGGTGCGGCGGAAAGGCCTGCCGATGATCCCCGGGCCGGCAACCGTCTCGAGGTGGTACACCTCAATGAACTCAAGGGCGGCGCCGCCGCCACTGCGCACCTGCTCGCCTTCGACAGCACCCAGGGCAAATGGCGTGCGGACATCACTGCCACCGGCGAACAGGGCATCCGCATCAACGACCGGCAGCTGATCTTCAGCTCGCATGCCAGCGCTGCCGAAATCCCCTGGGGTGATCTGGGCGTCGACCTGGTACTCGAATGCACCGGAAAATTCCTCACGCCTGAAACGCTGGAAGGTCACCTGCAGCGTGGCGCCAAACGGGTCATCGTGGCGGCCCCAGTCAAGGTCGGCGGGATTCTGAACATCGTTGTCGGCATCAACCATGAGCGCTACGACCCCGCACGCGACCGCATCGTCACCGCCGCCTCCTGCACCACCAACTGTCTGGCGCCGGTGGTGAAGGTCGTGCATGACAGCCTCGGCATCCGTCACGGCCAGATTACGACCATCCACGACCCCACCAACACCAACGTCGTCGTGGATGCACCGCACAAGGACCTGCGCCGGGCCCGCAGCGCGATGCTGAGCCTCGCGCCGACGACAACCGGCAGCGCCACCGCGATCGCGCTGATCTACCCCGAACTCAAGGGCAAGCTGAACGGCCATGCGGTGCGCGCGCCAGTGCTCAATGCTTCGCTTACCGATTGCGTGTTCGAACTGCAGCGTGCCACCTCCGCCGAGGAGGTGAACTCGCTGTTCGCCACAGCGGCGCAGGGCCCGCTCGCCGGCATACTGGGTTACGAAACCCGGCCGCTGGTCAGCGCCGACTATGCGCGCGACACCCGCAGCAGCATCGTCGATGCACCATCGACGATGGTCACCGACGGCACGCTGCTCAAGGTCTACGCCTGGTACGACAACGAAATGGGCTACGCCTGCCGCATGGTCGACCTCGCCTGCCACATGAAAGCCGCTGGCATCTGACATGCAGCACGCCGCGCGCAACTACGCCATCGTCACTGCCGCATACTGGGGCTTCACGCTGACCGACGGCGCCCTGCGCATGCTGGTGCTGCTGCATTTCTACCGCCTCGGCTATACCCCCTTTACACTCGCCTTCCTGTTTCTGCTCTACGAAGCTGCCGGCGTGGTTGCCAACCTTGTCGGCGGCTGGCTGGCAACGCGCTTCGGTATTGCACGGATGCTGATGGTGGGCCTGGTCACGCAGATCATCGGCTTCCTGCTGCTCTCGCTGCTCAACCCGGACTGGACGGCCGCGCTGTCCGTGGCCTGGGTGCTGGTGGCACAGGGCATCTGCGGTGTAGCCAAGGATCTGACCAAGACCGCCAGCAAGTCGGCGATCAAGGTCACGTCGGAACAGGTCAACAACCGCGAGGCCGGCCAGTTGTTCAAGTGGGTGGCCTGGTTCACCGGCAGCAAGAACGCGATGAAGGGTGTCGGTTTCTTCCTCGGTGGCCTGATGCTGGAACTGCTGGGCTTCCGCGGCTCCCTCTGGGTCATGGCGGGTCTGCTCGGGCTGGTGCTGCTGGGTGTCGTTGTTTCCTTACCGCCGCTGATGGGCAAGAGCCGCGCCTCGAAATCGGCGAAGGAACTGTTCGCGAAAAACCCGGGCATCAACGCGCTGGCAGCGGCCCGCATTTTCCTGTTCGGTGCGCGCGACGTCTGGTTCGTGGTCGGTGTGCCGGTGTACCTGTATTCAGCGGGCTGGACCTTCACCATGGTCGGCGGCTTCCTCGCCGCCTGGACCATCGGCTACGGACTGGTACAGGCAATCGCGCCGCGACTGGTACGCCGCAGCCGCGACGGCCTGAGTCACGAGGTGCCGGCGGCAAGGACCTGGTCCGCGGCGCTGGCACTGATCCCGGCGTCACTCGCGGCCGCGGTCTTTCTCGAACTGCCCCAGCTGCAATGGATCGTGGTCGGCGGGCTTGCCGTGTTCGGCTTCGTGTTTGCCGTGAACTCTTCGGTGCACAGCTATCTGGTTCTGGCCTATGCCGGATCGGAGAAAGCGGCCGAGGATGTGGGTTTCTACTACGCCGCCAATGCTGCGGGACGTTTCGGCGGCACCCTGCTCTCGGGGCTGCTCTACCAGTGGGCGGGACTCGGCTGCACCCTGCTCGGCTCGGCGCTGATGCTGCTCGCCTGCTGGCTGATCACCTTGCGGCTGCCGAACGCTGCGCCAATGGCTGCAGGCATGCGCGCATGAATGACCGCTTCCAGCCTGCCGAAGAGTCCCGGGCGCTGGGTGTATTGTCGGCCCTGGCACAACCCTCGCGCCTGCGCATATTCCGCGCGCTCGTTGCCGCCGGCCCGGCCGGCCTGCACCCGGGCCAGATCGGCGACACGCTGCGCATTCCGGCCAACGCCCTGTCGTTCCACCTCCGCGCATTGCATGGCAGCGGACTGGTTTCGCTGCAGCGGGAAGGCCGGTTCCTGCGCTACCGCGCGAATCTCGGCGCGATGCAGGATCTGCTGGAATTCCTGACGGCCAACTGTTGCGGTGGCGAACCCTGCGCCGGCATGCCCGTCCCGGCCGTACTGAAGCACAGGCAATAGCCGCAGGCGAACACCCCATTTCCGCAATGACCATCCCGGCCACGGCCGAAATCATTCATCCCCAGGAAAAAAGCCATGAGCGAACGCGTATACAACGTGCTGTTCCTGTGCACCGCCAACTCGGCACGCAGCCTGATGGCTGAATCCATACTCAACCAGCTGGGCCGCGGCCGCTTCGCCGCCTACAGCGCCGGCAGCCGGCCGGCACCCGAACCCAATCACGATGCACTGGCCTATCTCCGGCGCAACAACATCGATACGCGGAATCTGCGCAGCAAGGATTGGGCGGAGTTTGCGCGCCCGGGAGCGCCGAAAATGGACTTCGTGATCACTGTCTGCGACAAGGCAGCGGGCGAAGTCTGCCCGGTCTGGCCCGGCCAGCCGATAAGCGCGCACTGGGGCGTGGAAGATCCGGTACCGGTTCAGGGCAGCGAAGAACTCCGTCAGCGCGCCTTCGCCGATGCTTACCACATCCTCAACCGGCGAATCTCCCTCTTCCTGAGCCTGCCGCTGGACAAGCTGGACCGGCTGGCGTTGCAGAGGGAACTCTCGGGAATCGGCAAAACCGGCTCCTGATCCGCGATGGGTGGCTTCGAGCGCTTCCTGACCCTCTGGGTCGGACTGTCCATGGCTGCGGGCGTTGCGCTCGGCACGGCTGCGCCGGGCATTTTCACCACGGTGGCGCAAATCGAGTATGCCCACGTCAATCTGGCGGTGGCAGCCCTGATCTGGCTGATGATCTATCCGATGATGATCCAGATCGACTGGAGTGCCGTCAGGCGGGTACATCACCAGCCGCGCGGCCTCGCGCTGACACTGATGGTCAACTGGCTGATCAAGCCGTTCACGATGGCGGCACTGGCGGTGCTGTTTTTCGAGCACCTGTTCTCACCCTGGGTTGACCCGCAGTCGGCCGGCGAATACATCGCCGGCATGATCCTGCTCGGCGTGGCGCCCTGCACCGCCATGGTTTTCGTCTGGAGCCAGCTGGTCAAGGGAGATCCCGCCTATACGCTGGTGCAGGTCGCCGTCAATGACCTGATCATGGTTGTCGCGTTTGCGCCGATCGCCGCCCTGCTGCTGGGTGTTACCGACATCGCCGTGCCCTGGCCCACGCTCCTGCTGTCCACCCTGCTCTATGTGGCACTGCCACTGCTGGCCGGTCTGGTCACCCGCAAGCTGCTGGAAAAACGCTCGGCTCACGCGGTCGGCGATTTTGTCCGCACGCTCAAACCCTGGGCCATGGGCGGCCTGCTGGGCACCGTAGTGCTGCTGTTCGGCTTCCAGGCCGAAACCCTGATCGACCGCCCTGCCATCATCGCCATGATCGCCTTGCCGCTGATCCTGCAGACCTACGGCATCTTTTTCCTCGGCTGGTGGCTGGCGCGGCGGCTGCAACTGCCGGACAACATTGCCGGGCCCGCCTGCCTGATCGGCACGTCGAATTTTTTCGAGTTGGCGGTGGCCGTGGCGATTTCACTGTTCGGCCTCAATTCAGGCGCCGCCCTCGCGACAGTCGTCGGTGTACTGGTCGAGGTACCGGTCATGCTGACCCTGGTCGCGATGATCAACGCCCGCCGGCCGCACCCAAGGCAAAAGACCAGATGAATACTATAAATATCTGATTTTATTGATAAAAATTGATTACAGCATTGTCATTCAACTGCAACAATCGAACAGTACAGTGCCGGTGTTGGTTGAACACCCCGCTTTTCGTCAACTGGCACTGAT
>JAEYXO010000368.1 GCA_023431245.1 Pseudomonadota bacterium
CGCCGGGATGGATGTGGCCTTCGAGCACGATCTCGGCGCGCGCCGGCACCTGCAAATCGTGGGTCAGGCACTTTGCAATTTCGGTTTTCTCGCCGCGCAGCAGGCCGGCGAACTGGTACTCGGACAGTGCGTCGGGTACCGGCGTCACTGCGCCGAGCATCGTCGCCGGATCCGCACCCAGCGCCACCGCCACCGGAAAAGGTTCACGCGGATGCGCCAGGCAGTGGTCGCGGTAATCCAGCGCACCGCCGCGGTGGGCGAGCCAGCGCATGATCAGCTTGTTGCGGCCGATCACCTGCTGCCGGTAGATGCCGAGGTTCTGGCGCGTCTTGTTGGGACCGCGCGTGACCGTCAGGCCCCAGGTGACCAGCGGTCCGGCGTCACCGGGCCAGCAGATCTGCACCGGCAGGCGCGCGAGATCGACATCACTGCCCTCCCACACGACTTCCTGGCAGACGGGAGCACGCACCTGTTTCGGCGCCATCGACAGCACCTGCCGCAGCAGCGGCAGCTTGTCCCAGGCGTCCTTCAGGCCCTTCGGCGGCTCGGGTTCCTTCAGCTGCGCCAGCAGCTGGCCCAGCTCGCGCAGCGCGGCCACCGAGTCACGGCCCATGCCCAGCGCGACGCGCTGCGGCGTGCCGAACAGGTTGCCGAGCACGGGCATCGTGTGCCCCTTCGGTTTTTCGAACAGCAAGGCCGGACCGCCGGCCTTCAGCACACGGTCGCAGATCTCGGTCATCTCCAGCTTCGGATCGACCTCGACGGCGATGCGTTTCAGCTGGCCCTCGCGCTCGAGGCCGGCAATAAAGTCGCGCAGGTCGCGGTAACTCAACGCAGCACCCGCAGATTGAGCGCGAGATCGGCGGCCAGCCCGATGAAAATCGCGCAGCCCACCCAGTTGTTGTGGAGGAAGGCCCTGAAACAGCCTTCGCGGGTGCGATCGCGGATCATCCGGTATTGCAACGCAACCAGCAGCACTGCAATCGCCAGTCCGGCGAAATACAGCACATCACGCATCTGCCACCAGCCGATCCACGCCATCAGGCCGAGGAAGGCCGCATGGCAGGTCATCACCGCGGCAACATCGTGGCGGCCGAACAGGATCGCCGAGGACTTGACGCCGATCCTGAGATCATCGTCGCGATCAACCATCGCGTAGGCGGTGTCGTAGGCGATCGCCCAGAACACCGTCGCCAGCAGCAACAGCCAGGCCACCTTGGGCAATGCATTCCATTCCGCGGCGTAAGCCATCGGGATGCCGAAGCCGAAGGCGAGGCCCAGCCAGGCCTGGGGCAGCGGGAACACGCGCTTGACGAAAGGATAGATCACGGCGATCGCGGCGGCGGCAAAAGCGAGCTTGAGGGTCAGCGGATTGAGCAGCAGCACGAGCCCGAAGGCCAGCAGCAGCAGTACGCCGGCGAGTGCAAGCGCCTCGTTCGGTGAAATCACGCCCGCAGCCAGCGGGCGGTTCTTCGTGCGCTCGACGTGGGGATCGAAATGGCGGTCGGCGTAATCATTGACCACGCAGCCCGCGGAGCGCATCAGCACCGTGCCGGTGAAGAATATCAGCAGGATGTCGGGCTGCGGCAGGCCGCCGGCGGCAAACCACAGTCCCCACAGCGTCGGCCACAGCAGCAGCAGGATGCCGATGGGCTTGTCGAGCCGCATCAGCTGCTCGTAGGCATTCAGTCGCTGCTTCAGCGTCAGGGTCACAGGTCGGCTACCGCGGGCAGAAAAACTTCACTGACCAGTATAGGCGATTTGCCCGCGGCAAATATCGAGCGCCGCGCCCACAGCACAGCCGGCGGACGTTTCAGCCGGGCGGCGGCGCGGCGGTACAGCGGATGGCCGCCAGCAAGCTTTTTCTGGTGCAACGGAAAACGCGCGATGCGCGGGTCGGCAAACAGTGCCGCGCCCAGCGGCCGGTTGCCCAGCACGGCAACGCCGCGCCAGGCGCCGCGCAGCCCCGCGGGATCAAACACCGTGTGCGCGAACACCAGCGGTGTCGCGCCGCGCAGCAGCAAAACCTCGCGCACCATCACGCGCGCGGACCGCGATGCAAACAGGAAAGCTTCGTCGGGGTTGGGCCGGCGCAGACCCTGGAACAGCACCCGCACGCTGATCCGGCCGGCATGCCGCTCCAGCCGCGCCGTCAGCGAACCGGGATCGGTCAGCCAGCGGCGGAGCCGGCCGGCGGCAACGGGTGCGGCGCACCACAGGGAATCTCGGGGAATGGAATTCACGGCGGAAATCGTCGAATGCCCGATTATCGCATCTTCATTCCGGGGCGCAGATGCTCCCGCATCACACCTTCAGGTATTCGTTGCGCCCGCCGAGCCAGCGCGCGAGATGCGCTTTTGCCAACTCGGGTTGTTCGCGCAGCAGCAGCTCCGCGGCATCGCGCGCCGCATCAAGCAGGTCGAGGTCGACGGCCAGATCGGCGAAACGCAGCATCGGCACGCCACTCTGCCGCGCGCCGAGGAGTTCGCCGGGGCCGCGCAGGTTCAGGTCCTGGCGCGCAATCTCGAAACCGTCGGTCTGTTCGTAAATCACCTTCAGCCGCTCTTTCGCCAGCGGTGACAGCGGCGCCTGGTAGAGCAGCACACAGGTGCTCTCGGCGGCGCCCCGGCCGACACGGCCGCGCAGCTGGTGCAGCTGCGACAAGCCCATGCGTTCGGCATGTTCGATCACCATCAGCGAGGCATTGGGCACGTCGACACCGACCTCGATCACCGTCGTCGCCACCAGCAGTTGCACTTCCCCCGCCTTGAACGCAGCCATCACCGTCTGCTTTTCCGCCGCCTTCATGCGGCCGTGGACCAGACCGACACGCAGTTCGGGAAAGGTCTGCTGCAGATGGGCGTGGGTGTCGAGGGCGGTCTGCAACTGCAGTTTTTCCGATTCCTCGATCAGCGGACAAACCCAGTACGCCTGGCGCCCGGCGATGCAGGCATCACGCACGCGCTGGATCACCTCGTCGCGGCGCTCCTCCGCCACCAGCCGCGTCGCCACCGGCGTGCGCCCCGGCGGCAGTTCGTCAATCACCGACACGTCGAGATCGGCGTAGTAACTCATCGCCAGCGTGCGCGGGATCGGCGTCGCGCTCATCATCAGCTGGTGCGGCTGCAGGCCCTTTGTCGACTGCGTGCCCTTGTGGCGCAGCGCCAGCCGCTGGTGCACGCCGAAGCGGTGCTGCTCGTCGATGATCGCGAGACCCAGCTTGTTGAACACCACGGCATCTTCGAACAGGGCATGGGTGCCGACGACAACCTGGGCCTCGCCTCCGGAAACATTAATGTGTTCCTGTT
>JAEYXO010000054.1 GCA_023431245.1 Pseudomonadota bacterium
GATTACCACATCATCCAGATGACCTTCAAAAACCACGGCTGCTGCGGCCACACCTTCCCGTCGATCGACGGCGCGCTGCACCTGCAGAAGCAGCACGGCTTCTCGCACAAGGACGTGAAGCACATCCGGCTGCACACCTACAAGGCCGGCCTCAACATCATCGACAACAACAATCCCGAAGGCGAATACCAGGCCAAGTTCAGCATCCAGTACACGGTCGCCCATGCGCTGGTGCGCGGCAGCGTGCGCCTGAACGCCTTCGACCCGGATCACCTGAACGATCCGGACGTGCGCGCGCTGCTGAAGAAAATCGAGCCGATCGCCGATCCCGAGATTTCGGCGGGTTATCCCAACCGCCGCGAGTCGCGCGTCGAAATCGAGTTGAACGACGGCCGCAAACTGGAGCATTTCCAGCCCTACCGCAAGGGTGATCCCGAGCTGCCGCTGACCGACGAGGAACTGAACGACAAGTTCACGGAACTCGCCGAGCCGGTGCTGGGGAAGGCCGCCGCGGCATCGCTGCTGAAACAGCTGTGGGACACCGAGAAACTGACCGACGTCGATTACGACACCGGCGCCGGCACGAAACGCGCGGCGGGCTGAAGGACGGAAAACGGATGATGCGCAGGAACAGATCAGGACTGGCGACCATCGCCGGCATTGTGCTGGCATGTTTCAGCGCCGGCACGGCGGCCCAGACCTATCCGGCGAAACCGGTGCGGATCGTCGTGCCGGCGGCCCCCGGGGGCGGCACCGACATCATCGCGCGCACCATCGCGCCGAAACTCGGCGAGCTGCTGGGCCAGACCGCGGTCATCGAAAACCGGGCCGGCGGCTCAACCAACATCGGCACCGAGTTCGTGGCGCGGGCCGCTCCTGATGGCTACACGATGCTGATGGCCAGCACGCCGCACGCCATCAATCCGAGCCTGTTCGCAAAGCTCAATTTCGATCCGATCCGCGATTTCACGCCGATCAGCCACCTGGCCTCGACGCAGACGGTGTTCGTGGTGCATCCGGCCCTGCCGGTCAGGAACGTGAAGGAGTTCATCGCACTGGCCAAATCCCGGCCCGGCCAGCTCACGGCAGGCACTTCGGCCGGCACATCGCAGCAGCTGGCCGTGGAGCTGTTCCGGACCATGGCGAAAATCGACATCGTCAATGTCCCATACAAAGGCGCCGGCGCGGCATTGACCGACACTCTTGCCGGACACGTGCAGTTCCAGGTCAACACGCTGGCGGCAACGCTGCCGCACATCCAGTCGGGGCGGCTGCGCGCGCTGGGCATGTGCGGCGCGCAACGTTCCAGCGTAATGCCCGATCTGCCAACGGTCGGTGAAACGCTGAAAGGCTTCGAATCGGCGGGCTGGTACGGGCTGCTCGGACCGGCAGGATTGCCGCGCGACATCACTGCGAAACTTCATGCCACGTTCAAGGCCGCGCTGTCCGACCCGGCAATCCGGGAGCGCCTCGGCAAACAGGGCGTGGACGTCATCGCCAGCACCCCCGAGGAGCTGACTGCCTATATCGGCAGGGAAATCCCGAAATGGGCCGCCGTCGTGAAAGCGTCGGGCCTGAAGCCGAACTGACCGGTCAATCCGGCCTCGCGCCAGAGGCCTTGATCACCTTGCCCCACTTCGCCACTTCGGCGGCCAGGTATTTCTGCGCCTCGTCGCTGCCGGTGTGCGCGGTTTCGAGACCCTGGGCCGAAAACTGCTCCTTCACCGCGGGCATCTCCGCAACCGCCTTCAGCTCGCCGTTGAGCCGGACCATCACCGCTTTCGGCACGCCGGCCGGCACCACCAGCGCGTACCAGGTGGTGAAGTCAAAGCCGGCCACGCCGGCTTCGATCATCGTCGGCACTTCCGGGAAAAACGCCGAGCGCTTGACCGTGGTGGCCGCCAGCGGCCGCAGCTTGCCGGCCTTCAACTGCGGCAGCGCCGAAGCCATCGTCGAAATGATGAATTCGGTGCGCCCGCCCACCAGGTCGATCAGCGCCGGGCCGAGGCCCTTGTACGGGATGTGGGTCATTTTCGTGCCGGTCGAGAGCTGCAGCAGCTCGGTGGCGAGGTGCGAGGCGGTGCCGATGCCGCCGGAGCCGTAGTTGACCCCGCCGGGCTTCGCCCGCGCCATGTCGAGCAGCTCCCTCACGTTTTTCGCCTTCACGCCGGGATGCACGACGAGGATGTTGGGCTGGCGGCCGATGATCGACACCGCCGCCAGGTGGCGCAGGGTGTCGTAGGGCAGCTTCGGAATCAGCGTTGCATTGACCGCGAGGCTGATGTTGTTGACCAGCATCGTGTGGCCGTCGGCCGGGGCCTTGGCGGTCATGTCGGTGCCGATGGTGCCGCCGGCGCCGCCGCGGTTGTCGACGACCACCGTCTGCCTGAGACCCTCGGCCAGTTTCTGCGCGACGATGCGGCCGACGATATCGTTGCCGCCGCCCGGCGGAAACGGCACGATGAAGCGAATCGGACGCTCGGGGTACCCCGGCGCGGCAAAACCGGCCAGGGGCGCGGCAAGCACGAATCCGCAGGCGGCAATGAAGGTTTTTCGGATGCAGTTCATGAAATCCTCCCGGAATTGATCATCAAGATGTTTCCTCCAGCTTTCGGCGCACCCGGTCCAGTTTCTCGAGGTTCGACAGGGTGCGCCGCGGGTCGAGCCGGGACAGGTGCAGCACCAGCGCATTGCACAGCGTCATCGGCACCACCAGCGAGCGCGGCTCGCCTTCGGCGCCACGGGTCGCGGCCAGCACGACGTCCGGCGCAGGCTTCGGCGGCGGCGCCGGGATGTCGGTGATCAGCAGGCTCACCGCCCCCGCCGCACGGGCCTGGGCGACGATTTTCGGCAGCAACGGCGGCAAGGTGTTCAACGCGAACACGATCAGTACGTCGTGCCGGCGCAGTTGCGCGAGATCGGCCGCCATGTCGCGGGCAACCCCGGACATGACGCGGGTACGGCAGCCAGCACGTCCCAGCCGGGAATCGAGCAGGCTGGCCAGCGCCGAGGCATGGCCCACGGCATACAGGTAAATCTGGCCTGCACGCTTCAGCGCGCGTGCCGCCGTGCGCACATCGGCATCGCTGACCTGCTCCGGGAGGCGGGCAAGCTTGGCAATCTCGCTTTCGACGAAGGTTTTCAGCACCGAGCGGCCGGCCAGCTTTTGCATGCGACGGCGCATGCGTCCGGCGGCGTCCGAAGCCTCCAGCAGTTCGTGACGCAGCAGCTCTCGCAGTTGCGGGTACCCCTCGCAGCCCAGTTTGCGCGCGAAGCGCACCGCCGTCGCGGCATTGACCCCGGCGCGCTGCGCGACCTCGCCTGCGGAAAGGAAAGCGGTTTCGCGTGGCGCCGCCAGCAGCACCTTCGCCAGGCGGCGGTCCGCCTCCGTCAGTTTTCCGCCGAGACCGGCCACACGTTCGTGCAGGGACATTGGGATTGTCGGGGAGGGAGGGTGTATTGTCGGGCTGTCGCGCATGCGGCAAGAAACAGGGCACGGGCGATTACAGCACAGACATCCGGCGGCTGCAATGCTCGTTGCAAGCGGTCGAAATTTATGCAATATTCATTGCAGAATTGCGGCAGCGATGCCGCGCCCCGCGAGGATTCCCGACCATGAGCAACGACCTCATCGAAATCTGCATCCGCCTGACCGGCGCGCTCGGCGTCGGCGCCCTGATCGGCCTCGAACGCAGCTACCGCGGCCGGCCGGCCGGCTTTCGCACCCACGCGCTGGTCTGCGTCGCTTCCAGCCTGCTGATGCTGGTCACCGTCTACGAGAGCCAGTGGTTCCAGCCCACGGGCAATTCGCGGGTGGTGGTGGACCCGACGCGGATGGCCCAGGGCATCATGACCGGCATCGGCTTCCTCGGCGCCGGCGTGATCATGAAGGACGGCCTGTCGGTGCGCGGCCTGACCACCGCGGCATCGATCTGGATCACCTCGGCAATCGGCATCCTCGTCGGCATCGGCTTCTACATCCCGGCCGCGCTGGCCACCGTGCTGACGCTGGGCACGCTGTCCGGCTTCCGCTGGATCGAGGGCCGCATGCGCACCGAGCAGTACGCGATCTTCAGCGTGCGCCTGAACCGCGGCCACGACATGGGCGAGGACGAGCTGCGCAGGCTGGTCACCCAGCACGGCTTCAGCGTCGCCCACGTCACCTACCGCCTGCGGGACGGGGGCGAGAACTTCGAATACCGCATGGCGCTGCGCACGCTCGACACGCGCAACCTGCGGGCGCTGGCGAACGCGCTGTCCAGCATCGAAGCCGTCAAGGGCTTCCAGATCACCCCCACCAACGACTGAACGAGACCGCATGGCGCATCCGGCACCCGCCGTCCATCCGGTCTCCGGCTGCGGCGCGAAAGGTCCGGCCTGCTTCGTCGTCGAAACCGGCGGCGCGCGGCTGATGCTCGACCTGGGCTACGGGCCGCAGCCCGGGCTGTGGCCGGATATCGATGCCGTCGGCCACATCGACGCGCTGCTGCTGTCCCCCGGCCATGCCGACCACGCCGGCGGCCTGAAGCTGCGCCCGAAAATCGGCAACCCGCCGGTATGGGCCACTGCCCCCGTGGCACGCGGACTGCCGCCGGGCATCGAGGCACGGCCACTGCCGCTGCAGGGCGTCACCGACGTGCTCGGGGTGCCGGTGCGGACCGGGCGTTCGGGCCACGCCCCCGGAGGCGTCTGGCTGCAACTCGGCGTCGGCGACGGCCTGCTCTACATGGGCGACAACTGCCGCGAATCGGCGCTCTATGCCTGGGATGAGCCGCCGCCTTCGGCCACCGTCATCGTCGATGCCTCCTATGGCGACTACGAC
>JAEYXO010000068.1 GCA_023431245.1 Pseudomonadota bacterium
TCAGCGACAGCGGCTTTTCGCAGAACACGGCCTTGCCGGCGGCGGCAACCTGCATGACCTGGCTGCAATGCAGCGAGTGCGGCGTCGCCAGTACGACAGCCTGCACTTCGGGATCGGCCAGCGCCTCATCGAGAGAGGCCGAGAGGCGGAAACCCCTGGCTTTCGCGTAGTCGCGTGTGGCCTCGAGTTCCTGGGTCACGCCGTGCACGAAGCGCAGCTTCTGACTCTTGCCCTGCACGGCGTCGGCGATGTTCTTGCCCCACCAACCGAGACCTACGATGGCTGCATTGATCATAAAATTATTAATAAAATCAAATACTTATAATTAACATATATCAAGGCGCGTCAATTCCGCTCATCACCGCGTAACGGCCGCGGAAATAACCGAGGGCCTCGGCGTCGGTATAACGATACTGAAGCACCTGGCCGATGAAAATGACATGGTCGCCGGCGTAGTGGCGCGCCTCGGTGCGGCATTCGAACTGCGCCGCAGAACCGTCGAGCAGGGGCATGCCATGTACGCCGAAACCATGGGCAACGCCTTCGAATTTCTTCGGCACCGGCTTCGAGAAACGCTGGGACAGCGCGATCTGGTCGCGCGCCAGCACGTTGATCGCGAAATGCGTGGCCTGCAGGAAATTCGGCAGGTTCGGCGAACGCAGCGACAGGCTCCACAGCACCAGCGGCGGTGACAGCGACACCGAACTGAAGGAATTGGCGGTCAGCCCGATCGGCTCGCCACCGGCAGTGCGGGTGGTGACGATGGTGACGCCGGTGGCAAACATGCCCAGCGCATTGCGGAAATCGCGCGGATCGAAACCCGGGCTGGCCGGAGCGGGTGATTCGGACATGGCTTACAACGTCGGCAGGTCTGCGGCAATGCCCAGCAGCGACTTGCCGGCCATCGTTGTCGCGATGTCCCAGGCCAGCGCGTAATGGCTGTTGGCCGCATGGATGTCGCGGAAGGAGCGCTGGATCGCCTGCTGGTTGTAGAGGAATTCGCCGCCGCCGGCACCGAACAGCAGGTCAACGGCCTGGGTGCACAGGTGCGCGGCATAGGCGCCATCGCGGCGCAGGCGGATTTTCTCCTCGCGCGAGGGCACCGCCCTGTTGGCAGCGATCACCATGGCTTCGCGGCAGTTGCCCGTCAGGATGCGTTCGGCAGCGGCCACGGCCGCCGCGGCATGGCCCAGCCGCGCCTGGGTGGTGGCGTAATCGGCGAGCAGGGTTGTTGAATACGCGGTGATGCGATGGCGGATATCCTCGCTGAACACCTCCAGCGCGCCCTGGGCGATTCCCAGCGCCACGCCGGCCACCACGTACGGAAACATGTCGAACACCGGCAGCTGGTACAGCGCCGCGGTTTCGCCGCCGGCACCGACGCCGCCCTTCATGCGGTTGACCGGCAGCGCGCGATGGGCCGGGATGAAAATGTCGGCCACCTCGACGTCCTTGCTGCCGGTGCCGCGCAGCCCGGCGACATGCCAGGTATCGATGATCCGGTAGTCTGCCTTGGGCACGAGGAACACGTAGTACTCGGGCAGTTCACCCTCGGCGCTGTGGGCAATGCCGCCGAGCATGCACCAGTCGCAGGCATCGATGCCGCTGGAGAATTTCCAGTGTCCGGAGAGCCGGAAGCCGTGACCGTCGCGCTGCGCATGACCGGCCGGGAACATCAGCGCCGAACCCACCAGGGCGTCGGCTGAAGGGCCCCAGATCTCGTCCTGGGCGTCGCGCGGCCACAGCGCGAGCATCCAGTGGTGGTTGGCCAGGTTGGCCAGCACCCAGGCCGTGGAACCGCAACCGCGGCCGATGATCGCGGTCAGCTCGACGATCGCTTCGTAGGACAGCTCGCTGCCGCCGACGCGTCTGGGCTGCAGCATGCGAAACAGGCCGCCGGCATGCAGGTCGGCCAGCGTGTCGTCAGGGATGCGTCGCAGTTCCTCGGCGCGTGCCGCGCGTTCACGCAGCACCGGCACCAGCGCCTGCGCCCGCGCGACAAGTTCCGCATGGCCGGGCTGGTTGGCGGGCGTGGTCATTGCCTTGCGGATCCGTTCAGGATTCGACGTTGACGATCTGGCCGCTGGAGGCCGACTTGAAAATGGCTTCCAGCGCCGAGATGTTGGCGATCATCTGCGACTGCGGCACCGGGTAGGGTGCGCGGCCTTCGGCGGCATCGGCAAAGGCTTCGAGATTGGCGAGCACGTTCGGTGCCGGCGGATACTCGCGGGTTTCCCGCTCACGGTCACGGACCACCTTGGTGAAGGTCCAGCCGGTCGGTTTCTCGGGGTGGGTCTTGTCGCGCACCTCGACCCAGCCCTTGCTGCCGTAGACCGCGAAACGGCCTTCGAAGGGCGTGGCAAGGATCGCGCTGATCAGCGAATGGCCGCCGTTCTTGAAGGAGACCAGGATCGCCAGCGTATCGCCGTTGACCAGCTGGCTGCCCAGCTGCTTGACGCTGGCGAAGACGCGCCCGGCCTCGCCGAACACGCCGACCGAGAGGTCGAGCAGGTGGATGCCGGTCGCGGTCATCGGTCCGGCAGGCGCCTCCTTGCCGGAGAGCCGCCAGTTGGCGGGATCCAGCGTCAGGAATTTGTCCTGGCTGAAGTTGGCCTCGATTTGCAGCGGCACCCCGATTTCACCGGATTTCACGACTTTCATCAGGTCGATGATCGGCGGCTCGCAGCGCCGCTCGTGGCCGACCGCAAGGGCGACCTTGTTGTCGTTCACGGCCTTGATCGCGCGCAGCACGTCGGCGCGGGTCATCGACAGCGGTTTTTCGCAGAACACGTGTTTGCCGGCATTGGCCACCGCAATGATCTGTTCGGTGTGCTGGGTGTGCGGCGTGCACAGCACGACGCCCTGGATGGCGTGGTCCTTCAGCACCTCGTCGAGGCTGGTGACCACCTTTACGCCATGCTGTTTTGCAAAGTCGGCAATGCCTGCGGCGTTGATTTCGACGACGGTGCTGACGCTGATTTTTTTGCTGGTCTTGAGCAGCGGGACGATGATCTTGCCCCACCAGCCCATGCCGACCACGGCGACGTTGAACAACGTGTTTCTCCTTGCTGTTGCAGTGGATTGTTCAGGCGGCCTTGCCGCCCCGGGCGATGGCCGCATTGACTGCGGGCATCACTTTTTCGGCCAGCAGTTCCATCGAGCGCTTGCCGAGTTTCGGGTCCATCCAGTCATGGCAGGCGTAAACCAGCGTGCCGAAATCGCCGACCTGCTCGCGGAAGGCGAGAATCTGGTCGACCACGCTGTTGACCGTGCCCGCGATCACCAGCTTGTCCGTGACATAGTCCGGCGTGATCAGCGAATCGGGCATGTTCTGGTCGGACTTGAACAGGTTGCCGCGGTTGCCGAAGCCCACCAGCTTGCGCACCAGCTGCTTGAAATAGAAATGGTAGGGGCCTTCGGCCGACTTGCCGTAGCGCTGCGCGGTGGCCTCGTCGTCGGCGACAAAAATGCTCTTGGCGATGCGCCAGTCGGCCGGATCGGCGGCCTGGCCGATGTTCTTTTTGCCTTCGACGTAATTGGGCCAGTGCGTCTTCACCCATTCCGGCAGCAGGAAGTTGGCCGATATCGGCAGCCAGCCGCGCTCGGCCATCGCGGTGACGCCCTTGGAGTAGGGGGCCACCACGGTGCCGACGATCGGGGGATGCGGCTTCTGGAAAGGTTTGAGAATGATGCCCTGGCCGATCTCGGGAA
>JAEYXO010000093.1 GCA_023431245.1 Pseudomonadota bacterium
CGGCATGGAGATCGAAATCGCGCTGCGCAAACACACGCTGCCGTGGATTTTTCCGCCGGAAGCCGAGGCGCTGGCGACCAAGCTGCCGAAGGCGGTGCGCAGCGCCGACCACAGGGGCCGCACCGACCTGCGCGACCTGCCGCTGGTGACCATCGATGGCGAGATGGCGAAGGACTTCGACGACGCGGTCTGGTGCGAAGCCGCCGGCAACGGTTTCCGGCTGGTGGTCGCGATCGCTGATGTCAGTCATTACGTCAAAGCCGGCGACGCGCTGGACGGGGAGGCGTGCAACCGCGGCAACTCCGTGTATTTCCCGCGCCGGGTGATCCCGATGCTGCCGGAAGCGCTGTCGAACGGGCTGTGCTCGATCAACCCGGATGTCGAGCGGCTGGTCATGGCCTGCGACATGCAGATCGACAGCCACGGCACGATCAGGAGCTACAAGTTCTACCCGGCGGTGATGCGTTCGCATGCGCGGCTGACCTATACCGAGGTGGCCGCGGTGCTGGAGGATGCGCGGGGTGCGGTGGCACGGCGGCGGCGCGCGCTGGTGCCGCAGCTGCAGGCCCTCTACCAGCTCTACCAGCTGCTGGCGAAGGCACGTTCCAAGCGCGGCGCCATCGATTTCGAGACCATCGAAACCCAGATGATTTTCGACGACAAGGGCAAGATCGAGAACATCGTGCCGGTGATCCGCAATGATGCCCACCGGCTGATCGAGGAATGCATGCTGGCGGCGAACGTCTGCGCTTCCGATTTTCTGCACCAGAACCATCACCCGATGCTCTACCGGGTGCATGAAGGGCCGACGCCGGAGAAATTGGGCGCGCTGCGCGATTTCCTGAAGGGTTTCGGCCTGCAGCTGTCAGGCGGCGACACGCCGCATGCGCTGGATTACGCGAAGCTGCTGGCCAAAGTGAAGGACCGGCCGGATGCGCAACTGCTGCAGACGGTGATGCTGCGTTCGCTGAAGCAGGCGGTTTATACGCCGAAGAACACCGGCCATTTCGGCCTGGCCTACGAGTCCTACACCCATTTCACTTCGCCGATTCGCCGCTATCCGGACCTGCTGGTGCATCGTGCGATCAAGGCGGTGCTGGAGGGCAAGAAATACGAGCCCGGCGACTGGGCACAACTGGGCGCGCAGTGCTCGATGACCGAACGCCGCGCCGACGAGGCGACGCGCGATGTCACCGCCTGGCTCAAGTGTTATTACATGCGCGACCGCGTCGGCGAGGTGTTCATGGGCAGCGTCGCCGGTGTGGCGGCCTTTGGTGCCTTCGTCGCACTGGATGATGTCTACGTTGAGGGCCTGGTGCACATCTCCGATCTGGGCAAGGATTACTTCAAGTACGATGCCGCCAAACACGAACTGATGGGGGAGCGCACGCATCAGCGTTACCGCCTCGGCGACCGGCTGCGGGTCAAGATCGCCCGTGTCGATCTCGATGGGGCTCGCATTGATTTTGTGCTTGCATAAAATATTGTTTAAAAACAAATACTTGCAATGTCAGAGCTGCAACTGATCCACGGCTTCCATGCGGTCACCAGCCGCCTGCGCCAACGCGAAGGTGCGGTGCGCGAGATCTACATTGATGCCGCGCGCCGCGACCAGCGTGCGCGCGACCTGCTCGCACTGGCCGCATCCCGCGGCGTGCGCGTGATCCCGGTGGACGCGAAGCGGCTGGACGGCATGGCCGGCGGACAGGCACGCCACCAGGGTGTGGCGGCCAAGGTTGAACCTGTGCGCATGCCCACGCATATCGAGGACGTGCTGGAGGCACTGACGGAGCCGCCGCTGCTGCTGCTGCTCGACGGCGTGACCGATCCGCACAACCTGGGCGCCTGCCTGAGGGTGGCCGATGCGATGGGTGTGCATGCAGTAATCGCGCCCAAGGACCACGCCGTGGGTCTCAACGCCACGGTGGCCAAGGTGGCCAGCGGAGCGGCGGACAGTGTGCCTTACCTGATGGTGACCAACCTCGCGCGCACCATGCGCGAGCTGAAGGGCCGCGGCATCTGGCTGATCGGTGCCGACGGTCAGGCGGAGCAGGCGCTTTATGACATCAAGCTGGCCGGACCGCTGGGCTGGGTGCTGGGCGCCGAGGGCGGTGGACTGCGCCGCCTGACCCGCGAGACCTGCGACGAACTGGCAAGGATTCCCATGCTCGGCAGCGTCGAGAGCCTCAATGTCTCGGTCTCGGCCGGGATCTGTCTCTCGGAGGCCAGGCGGCAGCGGCGGCCAGCCTGAACGGTAGGATCGCATTCCCGGCGTCGGCGACAGCCGCCGTTGCCCGGACCGTGAGATAAATCACGGCGCCGCATCGATCTCCGGAATACCTGCAAAATTCTCGCCTTTCGGGGCAATAAGCGCTTAGAATTCAGGGAGATCAACCGCTGTCCGCGAGATTTTTCCGCGGCAGGTTTTGCGGTGCAAAGATAAACGGGGGTGGCCATGCGCAGATCGATTGTGCGACGCGAACAAATCCTGACCGGGACCTCGCTGTCCCGCCATATCAAACCCTCGGCCGTGGCACTGGCCGTCGCCGCCTGCTTCAGCAGCGCTGCGCTGGCGAACCCGACCAACCCGACGGTGGTGCACGGGACAGCCACCTTCCAGCAGGCTGGCAACATCCTCAACATCACCAACAGCGCCAACGCGATCATCAACTGGGGCTCGTTCTCGATCAGCGTCGGCGAACTGACCCGCTTCATCCAGCCCTCGGCGCTGTCCGCGGTGCTGAACCGCGTGACCGGCCAAGATCCCTCGGTGATCCTCGGTGCCCTGCAGTCGAACGGCCGGGTGTTCCTGATCAACCCCAACGGCATCGTCTTCGGCGCCGGCTCGCAGGTCGACGTCGCCGGGCTGGTGGCCTCGACGCTGAACCTGAGCAACGACGACTTCCTCAACAACCGCATGCGCTTCACCGACGGCGCGGGTGCGGGCAGTGTGCTGAACCAGGGCCAGATTACGGGTGGCAGCGTCTACCTGGTGGGCAATGCGGTGATCAACAACGGTCTGATCACCAGCCCCAACGGCGAAGTGGTGCTGGCGGCGGGCAACAGTGTGGAACTGGTGAACCCCGGCACACCGAACCTG
>JAEYXO010000183.1 GCA_023431245.1 Pseudomonadota bacterium
ATCGAACCAGTGGCTTCCACCGTGTGAAGGTGGCACTCTACCGCTGAGTTAACCGCCCGAGCCGGCGCGAATTTTACCACCGGTCACGCCGGGCTGCCAAACTGCCGGCGCTATAATCCGGCCAGCCATGCAAACCAGAAACATCACCGTCATCGGGGCCGGCATCGTCGGCATTACCACCGCCAGTTACCTGCGCCGCGATGGCCACCAGATCACGGTCGTCGATCAGCGTCCTCCCGGGGAATACTGCTCCTTCGGCAACGCCGGCATCCTCAGTCCCGGTTCCTGCGTGCCGATCGCGATGCCCGGCATCCTGTCCCAGGTGCCCGGTTACCTTCTCGACCCGCTGGGGCCGCTGGCGCTGCGCTGGTCGTACCTGCCGAAGGCCTTGCCCTGGCTGCTGAAATTTGTCGCAGCGGCCGACGTCAAGCGGGTGGAGAAAATCGCCGACGGGCTGCGCGCGCTGCTGTCGCAGACCTTTGATGCCTATGCGCCGCTGGTCAAAAATGCCGGGGTCGAGGACCTGATCCACAAAAGCGGTTACATGGTGGTGTATTCCACCCGCAAGGCTTACCAGTCCGATGCACTGGGCTGGAAGTTGCGGCGCGACCGCGGCGTGGTGATCGACGAACTGGATGCCGCCGAGGTCAAACGCCGCCTGCCCGGGTTGAACGGGGATTACGAGGTCGGCCTGTTCCTGCATGACCACGGCTGGTGCGTGAACCCGGAACGGCTGACCAAGTCGCTGGCGGCGCAGTTCGAGCGCGACGGCGGCAAAATCCTGCAGCGCCGGGTGCTGGGCATCGATGTCGGTCCGGACGGGCCGCGCGCGCTGCGTACCGATGCCGGCGACCTGCCGGTGGAGCATCTGGTGATCTGCGCCGGCGCGCATTCGAACGAATTCTCGGCGCAGCTGGGCGATCCGCTGCCGCTGGAGGCGGAACGGGGATACCACATCACCTACTCCGATCCGCGTTTCGGATTGCCGATGCCGCTGATGGTGCCCGAACACAAGTGTTTCATCACGCCGATGGAGATGGGGCTGCGCATCGCCGGTCAGAGCGAGTTCGCCGGGGTCGACGCGGCGCCGAACTATGCGCGTGCCGACGTGCTGGGCCGGCTGATGCAGACGATGTTTCCCGGCATCAGCGAGGTCGATGCGACGAAATGGATGGGCCGCCGGCCGTCGATGCCGGATTCGACGCCGGTGATCGGCCCGGCCAGCCGTTTCGGCAATGTGCATTACGCCTTCGGTCACGGGCACGTCGGGCTGGTCGGCAGCGCGCCGACCGCGCGCTTGGTCGCGGACATGATTGCCGGCCGCCCGCCGCGCATCGACCTCGCGCCCTACAGTCCCGGCCGTTTTTCCCGCTGAAGCGACGCCGTCCGCGCTGCGGCGTGGCGTAAAAAAGCGCCTTTTTCCGACGGCAATTCCATGGTCCGCACAAGATTCGCGCCCAGTCCCACCGGTTACCTGCATATCGGCGGCGCACGCACCGCGCTGTTCTGCTGGGCCTACGCGAAGCAGAAGGGCGGCACTTTCATCCTCCGCGTCGAGGATACCGACCGCGAGCGTTCGACCGACGCCTCGGTGCAGGCAATTCTCGACGGCATGAACTGGCTGGGCCTCGATTACGAAGGGCCTTATTTCCAGATGCAGCGGCTCGACCGTTACAAGGCCGCGGTGGATACGCTGCTCGAGCAGGGGCACGCCTACCACTGCTACGCGACGCGCGAGGAAATTGACGCCCTGCGCGAGCAGCAGCGCGCGCGCGGCGAGAAGCCGCGTTACGACGGCCGCTGGCGGCCGGAGAACGCGCAGCGCCTGGGCCTGAAGCCGCCGGCCGGCGCGCAGCCGGTGATCCGCTTCCGCACGCCGGACAGCGGCGAGGTGACCTTCAACGACCTGGTCAAGGGTCCGATCACGGTGGCCAACGCCGAACTCGATGACCTGGTGATCATGCGCGCCGACGGCATCCCGACCTACAACTTCGGCGTGGTGATCGACGACATCGACATGGACATCACCCATGTCGTGCGCGGCGACGACCATGTCAACAACACGCCGCGGCAGATCAACATCTACCGCGCGCTGGGCGCGAAGCTGCCGCTGTTCGCGCACCTGCCGATGATCCTCGGCGCCGACGGCGAGCGGCTGTCGAAGCGCCATGGCGCGGTCAGCGTGATGCAGTACCACGAGGATGGTTACCTGCCCGAGGCGCTGAACAACTACCTGGCGCGTCTCGGCTGGTCGCATGGCGATGACGAGAAATTCTCGATGGCGCAGCTGGTCGAATGGTTCGATCTCGCGCATGTCAGCCGTTCGCCGGCGCGTTTTGATCCGGAAAAACTCGGCTGGCTCAACCAGCAGTACATGAAAGAGGCGGATGACGACCGGCTGGCCGGCCTGATGCGGCCTTTTCTCGAGCGCGACGGTTGCGACCTTGCCAACGGGCCGGAACCGCAGCGGGTTGCCGCGCTGCTGAAGGAGCGGGTGAGCACCATCGAGGAACTGGCCGATGCCGCGGTGTATTTTTACCGCGCGCTGGAGCCTTCCGCCGAGCTGCGCGGACAGCATTACACGGCCGATGCGCGGCCGGCGCTGGAGGATCTGAGCCGGCGCCTGGGCAGCGTCGCCTGGGACCGCGCCAGCATCAGCGCGGCGATGAAGGCGGTGGTGGCCGATCACAAGCTCAAGTTCCCGAAGCTGGCGATGCCGCTGCGGGTGATGGTCACCGGCGAACCGCAGACGCCCTCGGTGGACGCGACGCTGGAGCTGATCGGGCGCGAACAGGTGCTGGCGCGCATGGCGCGGGAACTGGCGCTGTTTCCGGGCTGATTTCCCGGTTTACAGTCCGGAAACGCATCGGTATAATTCGCCGCTCTCGTGGGGGTATAGCTCAGCTGGGAGAGCGCTTGCATGGCATGCAAGAGGTCAGCGGTTCGATCCCGCTTACCTCCACCAGCAGAACACCTCGCTGCAAACCAGACGTAGTCCCTATCGTCTAGAGGCCTAGGACATCGCCCTTTCACGGCGGTAACCGGGGTTCGAATCCCCGTGGGGACGCCAGTAGTCGAAAAAGCCGCCGCAAGGCGGCTTTTTCTTTTTTATCGGGTGTTGCGGTCAATCCAGTCGATGCTTTTTGCCGGGTCATGCCCTGCGTTGCGACCCTCAGGGGCATGCGCTACAGTCGGCGGATACCCTGTGCCGCGTGCGCGGGGTGTTCATCAAAAACAGAAGCGGGAGTTTCACCATGGTTCAGAAAGTCCGTCTGGTCGTTCCCGAGGCGCCGTCGCCGCAGGCTGTGGCCGCCACCGAAACCCGTGCCGTGGCCAAGGGCGGCATCCGCCTCGGCGTGCTCGACAACAGCAAGGGCAATGCCGATCACCTGCTGCGTTTCATTGTCGCCGGCGTCAAGGCGCTGTTGCCGGTGGCCTCGGTGGTGTCGCTGCGCAAGGACAGCGTCAGCCTGCCGGCTCCCGGCGCGATACTCGACCAACTGGCCGCCGAATCGGATTACGTCATCACCGCAATGGCCGATTGAGGGTCGTGCACGTCGTGGAGTGTCCACGACATGGCGAACCTCCGGAAACGCGGCCTGACGACCGCGGTGATCTGTTCCGATCCCTTCCTCAAGCTGGGGCAGGCGCAGGCGCGCACCTTTGGCGTGCCTGATCTGCCGCTGCTGGTGATCCAGCATCCGCTGGGTGGGCAGTCCATCGAGGGGGTCAAGGCGCGTGCCGAGCAGGCCGTGCCGCAGTTCGTGAAATTGTTGAAGGAGAAGGCGCAATGAGCGACCTCGCGCAACTGCTGCAGGCGCCCGGTGCCGGCATCGAGGCGGACGACGATTTTGACGCGATCAACGCGCTGGTGATGGAGAAGGGCTGGGGTGACGGCCTGCCGGTGGT
>JAEYXO010000188.1 GCA_023431245.1 Pseudomonadota bacterium
CTGGTCGCCGAAGATGCCGGTCTCGGTGATCTCGAACTCGATCTGCCGCGGGTTGAGCGTGTGGCGGGCGGCAAGCTCATCGATGAACTGCGGCAGTTCGGGATCGCCGAGGTCGCGCGCGGTGAGGTTGATCGACACCTGCAGCTCCGGCAATTCGGCCAGCCAGACCTGCATGTGATTGAAGGAGGCCTCCAGCACCCAGCGGGTCAGCAGATGGATCAGCGAGGTGCGTTCGGCATGGGGAATGAAGGTCGCGGGCGGGATGCCGTCCCGGCCGGGCGGGTGCCACCGCATCAGCATCTCGACACCGGTGTGGCGCCGGTCCGAGAGCCGCAGCTTGGGCTGGCACCAGATCTGGAATTCACCGGCGGCGACGGCATCGGGAATCCGTCCCAGCAGCGTCAGCGTCTCGCGGTTGGCCGCATCGGCGCCGCGGTCGTAGATCGACCAGGCCTGCCCCTTCTTCATCGCCGCGTGCATCGCGATGCTCGCCTTCTGGATCAGCTCCTCGGGCTCGCTGCCGTGCAGCGGAAACTCGGCGGTGCCGATGCTGGTGTCGACATAGACGTGGATGTCCTCGACATCAAAGGAGCGGCGCAACACCGCGGTGACGGCGCGCAGGGTGGCGGCAGCCCCCTCGGCACCGGTCACGGCGACGAAGCGGTCGGTGTGGTACTGGCACAGCAGGAAGGGCCGCGGCAGGCAGCCGGCAATGCGATCGTGCACGGCAGTCATCAGCGGCCTGCTGATGTCCGGACCCAGGGTGTTGATGATCTCGAGGTAGTTGTCGACATTGACGACCACGACCAGGAACTTCGGCGACAGCGTTTTCCGGCGCAGAGCCTCGCGCATCTCGCGTTCGAGGTACATGCGGTTGGGCAGCCCGGTATGGACGTTGCGCTCGGAAACCCACTGCATGCGCCGGATGTGGCTGCGCATGACCGAAAACAGGTAACCGGACAGGCCGCCGACCAGGCAGAAGAAAAACATGCGGTAGATCCAGTTGATGGTCCGCTGCAGTTCGCCGGTGGCGGTGTCGATCGGCATGTAGGGTCCGAGCACGAGGCCGCCGGCGATGCCGGCGATGATCCCGCCGGGCAGGCCGAACAGCAGGCCGGCGATCACCAGCGCCAGGTACATCGCATGGGAATAGACGTACTTGATGCCGCCTGTCGCGTGCACCAGAAAGCCGACGCCGGCGATCAGCAGCATGACCAGGATGAGGGCGGCGATCCTGACCGCGGGACGGTCCGCATAATCGAACCATCTGACGTTGCGCAAATGGCGCAACAGCGGTATCTGCATGTCCATGACGCTGTCCCTGCCTGCCGGGGAGCGCAGTGATCGGCGCGTCCGGCAGGGATTGTTTTTGTTGTTGCTGGAACGGGCCATGCCGGTGCATCTTCGCGCATCGGACACAGGCCCGTCAGTGACGCATCAGCCCTGATGCGCTTGTCCGAGGGTAATTCCGAACGCGAGCCGTGACAAATCTAACAAAATGATAAGTTTGGCAGCCGCACAGTCCATTATCTGTTCAACCGATGATTGCAACAGCAATTCAGCAGATGCTGATTCAAGCTTGCCGGCATCCGGCCGCCACGCTCTGTCGCGGAACGGGAGTTTCCGTTCAAAAATCCGGCCGGGGCTGAACAGGCATCCCGGTAAAGTTAGAATTGCGCCATCCAGTCAGCGGCGCAGGCGCAGGAATTTCGTGCTGATGACGCCCTGACCGGATGTCCAATAGGTGATCGGCAATCCCATGCCGGCAGATCGGATGATGTTGAACGAGGAGAATCATGACGATGAGCGAAAAAAGCTTCAAATCACTGTCATGCAAGGAGTGCCGTGAAGGCGCGGGCCTGGATTTCGACTTCACGATGGCGTTTCAACCCTTCGTCGATGTTTCAACCGGCTCCATATTCGGCTACGAGGCCCTGGTGCGCGGCCCCAACCAGGAAGGTGCCGGCGTGATACTCGGCAAGGTCAATGACAGCAACCGCTACCAGTTCGACCAGGCCTGCAGGGTGAAGGCCATCGGGCTTGCCGCGAAGCTGGGGCTCGAAGGGGTGCTGAGCATCAATTTCCTGCCCAATGCCATCTACCGGCCGGAAACCTGCATACGCGCCACGCTGGAAGCGGCGGAGGACCTGGATTTCTCGACCGACCGCCTGATGTTCGAGGTAACCGAGGGCGAACGCGTCACTGATCATTCCCACCTGACCGGCATTTTCCGGGAATACAAGCGGATCGGCTTCAAGACCGCGATTGATGATTTCGGTGCGGGATACTCGGGGTTGAACCTGCTTGCGGAATTCCAGCCGGACTACATCAAGCTGGACATGGCATTGACGCGCAACATCGACAAGGACCGCGTGCGGCGCGCCATCGTGCATGGAATCATGGCAACCTGTCACGAGCTCAACCTGGGCGTGATCGCCGAAGGTATAGAAACCCCGGGAGAATGCTTGGCATTGCAGGACGAAGGCATCACCCTGTTCCAGGGATATTTCTTCGCCAAGCCCGGTTTCGAACACCTGCCCCGGATTTCACCCGATGTCCTGGCGCAGATAAAACCGCGCCGCAGGACCGACATCCGCCGCAAACCGGGCTGACGGCAGTCAGCCGGCAGTCCTGCCCGCCAGCACCTCCGCCACATGCAGCACCTGCGTCTGCGCATCACCGCGCCGGCGCAGGCGGCCTTCGATGTTGAGCATGCAACCGAGGTCGCCCAGCACCACCGCATCGGCGCCGCTCGCCGCGATGTTCCCGCACTTGCGTTCGGCGATGTGCGCGGAGATCTCGCCGTACTTGATCGCGAAGGTGCCGCCGAAACCGCAGCACTGCTCGCACTCGTCCATTTCCTTCAGCGTCGCGCCCTCGACCTGTGCCAGCAGTGCGCGTGGCTGCTGCTTGATGCCCAGTTCCCGCAGCCCCGAGCATGAATCATGATAAGTAATTGATTTTATTGATATTTTTGATTTTGGCGTAAAACGGGCGATGTTGACCAGAAAGTCGGTCAGTTCATAGGTGCGTTCGGCCAGTGCCTTCAGCGGCGCCCGCTCCGCTTCCGGCAGATCCTTCAGCAGATCGGGATAATGCGCGCGGATCATGCCGGCGCAGGAGCCGGAAGGCACAACGACGTAATCGCAGTCGGCAAATTCGCGCCACAGCTTGCGCGCCAGCGCGACGGCGGAAGCACGGTCGCCGGAGTTGTAGCCGGGCTGGCCGCAGCAGGTCTGGGTTTTCGGCACGACGACTTCGCAGCCGGCCTCCTCCAGCAGCTGCAACGCGGAGAATCCGATGCGCGGACGCATCAGGTCGACGAGGCAAGTCACGAACAGGCCGGTTTTCATGCCGGCGATGATACGCGCAAAAACAAACCCCGGCCGAGGCCGGGGTTTGTGGCGAGGCTGCCGCCGTTCAGCGGCAAACCGGTGCGTCCTTTTTCTTTTCGTCTTCCGTTTCCTTGAACACGTCCTTGTCCTTTTCGGCGTCCGGCGGCTCCTTCGACTCGCCGGTGGCAACGATCAGGGTCTGCACCGGCAACTCTAGGGCGCTGGAGGTTACCGTGCTGGACGAGCCGCCGTAAGTCACCTTCAGGCTCTGACCCAGCACCGCGGGGTTGCTACCGGCAACAAAGCCGGTATGGGTGGCTGCATCGTAGACCACACCCTCGACACCGTTGACGAAATAACCGCCGCTGCCGGCATTGGGAAAGGTCAGGTAGATCGTCGTCGGCGACACCGATTCGATGATCGCGTAGGCATTTGTGCCCGTGCCCGCGCTCATCCGCACCGCACCGCCGACCGAGGACAGCACCGCGTCCGGATTGCCCGAGAGTTTCGCCCACGAATCGGCGCCGGCGCCGCCTGCGAGTACGACATCGCCGCTGGCGGACACCGTCAGCGCACCGCTGCTGCTGACCAATGCGGAGGCATTCGCGCCGCTGCCGCCCTGGAGGGTCAGGCCGCCGGTGATGACATCCAGCTGCGAGGAGGCGTAGACCGAGGCGGCGGAGGTCGCCGCGCTGTCGCCGACGAAAACGTTGGCACCCTGCAGCTTGACCTGCACGCCGCTGACATCGGCACCGCCGAGGATCTTGACGTCGCCGGAGGCCCGGAACTCGATGGTCGCGCCGCCATAAGCCGCATCGACAACACCGCCGACGATGACATTGCCGCCCTGTGCCCAGTAACCGGCGTTGCCGCTGTAATCCGATCCCGTCGGCACGGTCAGGTCACCCGCGGATTGCGCGAACAGGCCGTTGTTGATCGCGAAGGCGCCGCCATAGGACGGAGAATCGAGGTTCAGCGCGGCGAAAGTCGAGGTGCCGTTGAGAATCTCGATATTGCCGCCACCGCCCAGCCGCAGCGCCACGCCCGGCGCGCTGACGTTGGTGAACTTCGCGCTGGGGCTGCTGCCCAGCACCTGCAGGGTGCCGGTGCCGCCGATGGTGG
>JAEYXO010000091.1 GCA_023431245.1 Pseudomonadota bacterium
ACCGAAACCCGCCCCGCCTTCCGCAAGGGCGAAAGCTACCTGCCGAGCCTGGTGCAGGTCGCCACCGCGCGCGCGGGGCACATTTTTGCGCTGCGGTATACCGCCACCCCCGGCCTGCTCGCCGAGATGCTCGCGGCCGGCACTGCCAAGGCCGGCGTGTCGCTGGCCTACGACCTGAAGACGCTGAAGCAGGTGTTCCCCTTCGAGGACAAGCAGGTCATCGACCTCGGCCTGATCGCCAAGCGTCACGGCTACGGCCAGACCGGCCTGCGCAATCTTGCCGGCCTGCTGCTCGGTTATCGTGTGCCCAAGGGCGCGAAAACCACGAACTGGGCGGCACCGCAGCTGACGCCGGCGCAGATCACCTATGCCGCAACCGATGCCTGGGTATGCCGGGAGCTGTACCTGAAATTCCGGGCCGAGGGGCTGGTCGCCGAATCGTGATGGGACACGGAACAGAACGCATCTCCGGATTCACCCGGTTTGCCGGCACACTCATGGCGCTTGCGCTGGTGGTGCTGGCTGGCAGCTGCACGCAAATGCCGGCCACCGAAGTCACCCCCATCGTGTTCAAACCCGACCCGGTGACCCGGACGCTGGAGAGCGAAACCGTGCGCACGCAGGTGGTCGAACGCAACATCGGCGTCGACCAGTTCAGGCTGCGCGGCCCCTTCGAGGTCAGCGTGCGCAGCGACCAGGTCATCCGGCTCTCCGCCAAAGAACGCATACCCGCCGATTTCTACATCTCGGCACTGGGCAACAGCGCGCCGCTGGCGATCCTGCTGCACGGTTACGGCAACGGCAAGGCCGACCACGGCTACCAGGGCATGCATCTCGCGACCTGGGGCATCAACAGCATCGTGCTGCAGCTGCCCAACCGCGGATCCTGGGTGGCGCACGGCCGCACACTCTCGCGCATTGCCGACCACATCCGCAAACGGCCCGCCCAGTTCCCCGACATCGACACCCGGAACATCCTTCTGGTCGGCCACTCCTTCGGCGCATCGGCGGTGGTCTATGCCATGGCCCAGGGTGCAGCCGTGGCCGGGAGCGTGCTGCTCGACCCCGCGTCATTCGGCAGCGGTCTCACTGCAGCACTCGGACGCGTCACCCGTCCGGTGATGACCATAGGCGCAGACGAAACGGTGTTTCCCGCACGCGGCCGCGACGGTTTCCTGCGCAACCTGCGCGGCCATGCCGGCGAGGTGTCGATTCGCGGGGCCGGCCACGAGGATGCACAATTCAGCCTCGCCGACGACGGCACGCGCGAGGAGCAGCTCGCCTTCCTCAGCACACTCACCGCGGCGGCCATCAGCATCAGCTCGACCGGCCAGCTGGATTACGCCTGGCAGAGTTATGAACCCGCGATCACCGCCGGCCGGCTGTTCGACGCCCGGAAAAAATAGAAAACAGCCGGACCCGTACGGAGGAGCCACTTGCGTCGCATCACCATCACCCACCGCCTGCTGGCCGGCGTCCTGATTTTTGCAGGCATCGCCCTCCCGGCAGGGGCCGCCGCCCCGGTATTCGACCTCGAAGCCTCCAGACAGCAGAGCATTTACCACAGCCGCGGCGAGACCCGGCCCGAAGGTTATGTCATCGACCGCGGCCTCGCCGCCTATGTGTTCGCCCTGATGCCCGGATTCGAATCCGCCGTCGCGAACCTCGGGCCGGATGACCGCTGGCTCGACATCGGCGCCGGTCGCGGTCAGGCCATGATCGACTACCATGCGCCGGCAAAGGCCGACGGCAATACCGGCCCCGCAGCACCGCGCCGCAAGGCGGGCACCGTGGCGCTGTCGATCGAGGATCGCCGCACGGAAGCCTGGCATCGCGCCGCAGCCGGTGTCGAACCGGGCCGGATGCGCTACCTGTACGACAAACCGCTGCGCAATTTCACGGCTTCCGAACTCGGCGCCCCGTTCCAGCTGATCAGCGATGTCATCGGCGGGTTTTCCTATACCGAAAACCTGAGCCGCTTCATGGAAAAAGTACTGGAGATCCTCGCCATCGACGGCAGCTTCTACACCCTGCACCAGGACGTGATGTCGGAGGCTGGCGACAACAAACCGCATTACGCGCACGCCGGTTTCCTGACCCGGATTCGCGATGCCAACGACAGGGACATCAGCATCTGCGCCTGGCTCCGGCAGATCAGCTGCGTCGAGGTCAGTTGCCAGGCGAAAAGCGGCTGGGTACCGCCGATCCAGACCTATCGCGTGCGCAAGACCTGCAATGAAACCGCGGTGCCCCGGCTGGAGCGCATCGAGTACCACTCCGGAACACCGCCGGAGCGCGTGTTCAGGTTCGCCGCGCCCCGCGACGCCGGCACCGGCCGGAAACCGTAAAACAGGCGGTCATTCCTTCGGCAGCTTCGCCGCCGTGATGACCTTGCCCCAGGCCGCGATCTCGGCCCTGATCTGGGCCAGGAATTCGTCGGGCGAATTGCCCTCGGGCTCGATGCCCAGCGCGGCCAGGCGCTCCGAAATCTCCGGTTTGCGCACAATCGTTGCCAATTCGCGGTGCAGGCGGCTGACGATCGCCGGCGCCGTGCCCTTCGGCGCATGTACGCCATACCAGGACAGCACCTCGTAACCGGGCAGGGTTTCGGCAATGGTCGGCAGTTCAGGTGCAGACGCCAGGCGCCTGGTACCCGTGACAGCCAGCGCCCGCAGCTTGCCCGCCTGGATGTGCGCGAAGGCCGAGGAATAGGCGCTGATCAGCATCTGCACCTGTCCCGCCATCAATTCGGCCAGCGCGGGTCCGGCACCCTTGTAGGGGATATGCACGATGTCGATGCCGGCCAGATACTTGAACTGCTCGCCGGCGAGGTGCGCGGTCGACCCCGTGCCGGCGGATGCAAAATTGATGCCGCCCGGCTTCGCCTTCGCCAGCGCGATCATGTCCTTCACCGATTTTGCGGCCACCGAGGGATGCACCACCAGCACCAGCTGGCTCGAACCGACGCGGCTGACCGGCCTGATGTCCTTCGTCGGATCATAGGGCAGCTTCAGCCGCAGGTTGGGCGCGATGACGATCTCGCCGCCAGCCGACATCAGCAGCGTGTGGCCATCCGCGGCCGACTGCGTCAGCAGGGCCACCGCCAGCGTGCCGCCGGCACCGCCGCGGTTGTCGATGATGACCTGCTGCCCCAGTACCGCCGTCAGGTGCGGCGCCACCAGGCGCGCCGTCAGGTCGCTGGGGCCGCCGGGCGGATAACTCACCAGCATGCGCACCGGGCGCTGCGGATATTTCGCGTCGGCAGCCAGTGCGTCACCCGCGGCATGCGCCGTCACCAGCGCAAGCAGCGCCGCAAAAGAACACCTGCTGAAGATCGTCATCCCCGTCCCTCCGTTGCCGGCCCGCTGCCGGTCGCCCATCTTAACGCAGCCCGGCCGGACTACCTCGGCTGCGCGGCGGCGTCGAGGCCGCGGATCATCCGCCGCAGCTGCTCGCCGGTGATCAGTTCGATGTCGATGCGGTTTTCCTCGACGAAGCGCCGCGCCTCGTCAGTGAAGGACCCGGAAGTCACCACGAATACGCCGGCTGCACCCTCGGCCGCGGCCACGCCGCAGATCTCGCGCACGACTTTCACGCCGACGCGCTGCACCCGCCAGTGCTTGCACTGCACGAGATAACGGTCTTCACCGATGCTCGCCACCAGGTCGACGCCGCCGTCGGCCTCGTGCCCGCCGCGCTGCTCGACGCTGAAACCCTTGCGCCGGAAAAATTCGCCGACCAGGTTCTCGAACTCGCGCCAGGACAGCAGTTCGAGCGCCGCATGACCGCGCTCGCCGGCTACCGCCGCGTAGTTCCGGCGATGACGGAAATCCAGCCAGGCCGACACCGCTGCCGCGCCGAGGAAAAACAGCGGCAGCAGGTACTGCAGTCCCTGCGCCAGGCCGCCTGCGGCCGCCCGGAACGCGGACCAGGGTCCGCCCGGTGCGGCACCGTTGCCGGTCATGCTGACGTGGATCAGGGCCTGCAGCAGCAGGCCGGACACCAGCGCCGCCAGCACGCCGGCCCACCAAGGCCGGCGTGCCATGTGATCGACCAGCAATTGCAGTGGATGTGTTCTGCTCCGCGTCATCCCCGCCTCCTCGCGGCACATTGTGTCGCCGCAAACCGCGGGACAACAATGCACTGGTGCACGAACACACAGGCCGGACTGCGGAACATCGCCGCCAATGAATTATAAGTATTTGTTTTTATTACTATTTTTTTAATAATTCCGGGCGTCAGGACCATGACCCGTCAATTGGCCGGTATCGTCAGCACCGGCTGCTGCGGCACGACGCCGGTTTCCGCGATTGAAGAGAATATTTTCAGGAAGGAAAACGCGCGCTTGGAGGCGAGATCGCGGTCGTCGA
>JAEYXO010000216.1 GCA_023431245.1 Pseudomonadota bacterium
ACGCTGCTGATGGCCTACACGGCCCACGTCACCAATCCCTCGCTGTGGACGCGCATCCCGTACGACACGCTGCACGACTTCGCGCCGGTGGCGATGGTGGCCACGGTGCCCAATGTGCTGATCGTCCATCCCTCGCTGCCGGTGCGTTCGGTGCGCGAGCTGGTGGCTTTCGCCAAGCGGCGCCCGCACGAGCTCGACTACGCCACTTCCGGGATCGGCACCGGGGCCCACCTTGCCGCGGTGCTGTTCGCGCAGCGTGCGGGCCTGTTCCTGACCCATGTGCCGTACAAGGGCGGCATGCCGGCAATCTACGAACTGCTCGGCGGCCAGGTGTCGATCATGTTCGGCAGCCTGAGCACCGCCCACCAGCCGGTGCGCGACGGCCGCGTGCGCGCTCTGGCGGTGACCAGCGCGAGGCGCGCCGTCACCGCGCCGCAGCTGCCGACGATGGCCGAGGCCGGCATTCCCGGCTACGAGGCGGTGGGCTGGTTCGCGCTGTTCGCACCGGCGCAGACGCCGGGACTGGTGATCAACAAGCTCAATTCGGAGGCGGTGGCGATGCTGACCCGGCGCGAGATCCGCGAGCGTTTCATCGCGCTCGGCGCCGAGGTTTCCCCGTCGACGCCGGGCGAGTTGGGCGACCGCGTGCGCGCGGAGATCGTCAAGTGGGGCGGGGTGATCCGGGCGGCCGGCATCAAGCCGACCAGGAACTGAAGCTCAGGGCGTGATGACCGTGATCCGCCGGACGTCGATTTCGGGATCACGGAGGAAGTCCTTTTCGATCTCGCCGTAAATCTCGATCTCGCTGGTGTCGGAGACCTTGATGCCGCGGAACAGGTCGTCATCGATCTCGACGCGGATTTCCCCGCTGTCGTCGCTGAACAGGTACTTGTCGCTGGAGACCTTTTTCAGCAGCTTGCCGCGCAGCAGCACCTTGCGGTCATCGACCGGATCCTTCAGCACTTCGGCGACGCTGCCCGGCATTGCCGTGGCGCCGGGGCCGGTGTATTGCGCGCCGGCGCCGCCGGCGGTGAGCAGCGACAGCAGCAGGGGGAAAAGCATGGCGGACAGCTTCATCGGCGAATCTCCGGGATTGCGGGGCCTGCCGGTCAGGCAGCAGGCCCGCGCAAAGGTTCCGCCCGCCTACTTGCGGTTGATCGCGAACTTGCCCGGACCGATCATCGCGACAACCAGCGCGGTGAACAGGAAAAAACCCTGCAGTTCCAGCGCCCAGCCGCCGGTTTTGCCCAGCGCGAAGAGTTCGCTGCTGTGCGCCAGCCCGATCGCGACGACCATGTTGAAGGCCATGATCACGCCGCCGATGCGCGCGTAGAAGCCGAGGATCACCAGCAGCGGCGCGAACACCTCGCCGACGAACACGCCCCAGGCGAAGAACCAGGGCAGGCCGTGGTTCTCCAGCATGTTCTCGATGCCGCTGACGCCGTAACGCATCTTGGCGATGCCGTGCAGCAGCATGAAGATGCCCAGCGTCAGGCGCAGGAGCAGTTTGCCGAGGTCGTCGTTCATGGTGTTTTTCCTTTTTGCGGATCAGGTTGCGGGGTGGCTGACGCTTTCGATGGCACGCTTGACCGCCATCGGATCGGCGACGCTCCGGAACAGCACGTCGCTGGTGCCGCGGCCGGTGACCCTGACATCGCCGTAGCCGAGGATGCGGCCGAGGATGCCCTGGTCGATTTCCACGGTTTCGATCGAGCCGAGTTTCATTTCCTCGGACCTGCGGCTGATGATGCCGGTCTTGAACACGACGCGCTTGTTGGTGACGCCCTGCTCGGTGTGGCGCAGGCGCAGGTATTCATAAATCGCGAACGGAAAGGTGACGACCAGGAGCAGCCACAGCACCATCGGGATGCGGGTGATCCAGTGCAGCCTGAACAGCGCCGAGATTTCTTCGCCGGCGGAGAGGGATTCGTCGATGTAGGCCATGGGATATCGCGTTATCCGTATTCCAGAAAACCCCATCAGTTCCAGTTTTGTCATTCCGGCGCATGCCGGAATCCAGTGATGTTGCAGATCGCTACTGGATTCCGGATCGCGCTTTGCGCGTTCTGAATGAAGTCGCGTTCAATGATCCCAGCCGGTGGTCTTGGCGCCCTCGGTGGCCAGCAGCACGTAGGCCATGATGCAGGGCTCCTTGCCGCGGTTTTCCCAGTTGTGCATGGTCTGGCGCTGGATGATCACCGTGCCCGGCGTCAGGTGCACTTCCTCGCCGCCGTCGAGCTGCATCCACAGTTCGCCGGCGAGGCAGATCGCGTAGTCGACGGAATCGGTGACATGCCAGCGCTTGGCGACGCCCGGATCGTACTTGGCCAGCCGGAACACGCTGCCGCCGGCGAGGCTGGTGCCGAGTTCCCAGGTGTTGGGGTCTTCAGTGGTCATCTCCGCCGGCAGTTTCTTGGTCGCCCACATGGGGATGTTGTGGAAGCCGGGACGCATCGGGATCGGCTCGATGACGCTGTCCGATTTGACGTAGGCCTTGCCTTCCTTGTTGGTGTCGGTGACGACTCTGCGGAATTTCATGATTGCTGCGTTCTCCAGTGAAACGGCTGTGCTGCCGTGTTAAAAACGCCGGGCGCCCGGCGGTTAATTATAAGTATTTGATTTTATTGATTTTTTCAATAAACAAGGGCGGATCCTGAAACCCGCACCCAGTTTGTACCACAACATCCCGATGTTTTGACAGGCGTGCCGGCAGTACCTGTATGGCGTCAATCCGCGGTGATGCCGGCTTCGCGGATGACCTTCGCCCACTTGGTCATTTCCGCGCGCAGGTAGCGGTTCGATTCGTCGAGACCGCCGCCGATCAGATCGATGCCGGCGCCGGCAAAACGTTTCTCGGTTTCGGCGTCGCGCAGCGTGGTGTTGGTGTCGGCGTTGATTTTCTGCAGCGTCGCGCGCGGCGTTCTGGAGGACGTGAAG
>JAEYXO010000266.1 GCA_023431245.1 Pseudomonadota bacterium
GGAGCAGGGAAAAAGCCTCGAGGATCGCGCAGGGGTCGCGTTCAAAAATGGTTTCGTCCGGCGCCGACAGCAGTTCACCGCGCACCACGAAGCGCGGATTGAGCGGGGTGATCACCGAGCGGTTGGCGGGCGGGGCGATCCGCAGCGCGAGATTCTGCAGCAGGATCGTGTTGAGCTGCGACACGGATTTTGCGGTCTGGTAATAACGCTGCATCAGCCGTTCGCTGGCCCGGCGTCCGCCGCGATTGGCAAAGCCGAGTTGATTCGCCAGGGCGGTCTGGTGATCGAACAGCAGCCGGTCTTCGCGGCGCCCGGCGAGGTAATGCAGGCGGATGCGCAGGATTTCGAGTGTGCGTTCGTGCCGGCTGATCGCGCGCGCTTCGTCCCGGGTGATGAAACCGCGTCGCGCGAGTTCCAGCCAGGTCCGCCCCAGTCCGGCCGCCCGGGATATCCACAGTATGGTGTTGAGGTCGCGCAGGCCGCCCGGGCTTTCCTTGAGGTTCGGTTCGAGATTGGTTGACTGGTGGCGGGAATGCCGTTCCTGCTGCTCGATGCGTTTGGCGCCGAGGAAGGCTGCGGGATCGATGGATTGCTGCAGGCGGCGCGTGAATCTGCGGTAGAGATCGCGGTTCCCGCCGAGCAGCCGGGATTCGAGCAGGTTGGTTTGCACGGTGACATCGCCGGCGGCGACTTCAAAGCACTCGTCCAGCGTTCGCACGCTGTGCCCGACTTCAAGGCCGATGTCCCAGAATGCGCCGACCAGGTTCTCGAGTTTTTCGCGCAATGAGGCATCCGGCGCGCCGGGCAGCAGGATCAGGATGTCGACGTCGGAATGCGGGAACAGCAGGCCACGCCCGTAGCCCCCGACGGCGATCAGGGCGATGTCGCCCGGCATGCTGCACGTTTTCCACGCCAGGCGCAGATGGCGGTCGGTGAGCAGCGAGAGCCGCCGCAGGACATCACGTCCTGTTTGCCCGCTTTCGAATTGTTGCTGCAGCGCCATGCGGTCTGCGGCAAGCGCCGCACGCTGCGTGCCCTGCGGAACGGGGCGGTGCCGGACGGCCGGATCGGTGCGCATGCGTGGTGGCTGTGGAGCGGGTCAGGCGGGAGGGGGAGGAGTTCCTGCTGAAACCGTGAGCACCTCGTAACCGTCCCCAGTCACCAGCACGGTATGCTCCCACTGGGCTGACAGGCTGTGGTCCTTGGTGACGATGGTCCAGCCGTCGGCCATCTGCCGGATATCGGGTTTGCCGGCGTTGATCATCGGCTCGACGGTAAAAATCATGCCGGCTTCGAGGCGCATGCCCGTGCCCGGCCTGCCGTAGTGCAGGATCTGCGGTTCCTCGTGGAAATTTCGGCCGATGCCGTGGCCGCAGAATTCCCGGACCACGCTGCAGCCCTGGTGCTCGGCGTGGACCTGGATCGCGTGGCCGATGTCGCCCAGGGTGTTGCCGGGGCGGATGGCGCGGATGCCGCGCCACATGCACTCGTAGGTCAGGTCGACCAGGCGGCGCGCCTGGATGGACGGCTGGCCGACAAAGAACATGCGGCTGGTGTCGCCGTGGAAGCCGTCCTTGATGACCGTGATGTCGATGTTGATGATGTCGCCGCTGCGCAGTTTCTTTTCACCGGGCACGCCGTGGCAGACCACGTGATTGACCGAGGTGCAGATGGATTTCGGATAGGGTGTGTAGCCTGGGGGCGTGTAGTTCAGCGGAGCCGGGACGGTGTGCTGCACGTTGACCATGTAGTCATGGCACAGCCGGTCAAGCTCCCCGGTGGTTATCCCCGGTTTGACGTGCGGGGTGATGAAATCCAGGACTTCGGCGGCCAGCCGGCCGGCGATGCGCATCTGTTCGATTTCTGCGCTGTTTTTTAGGTTTACGGCCATTGCGGGAGCGTGCATTGTGTGCCTGGCGGCACCGCTGCGGATTGGGCTGTTGCGGGGACGGGCGATTCTAACAGGTTGTAACCATTCGAAAAATTGGGATTTCCGGAAACCGTCGCGAAGGACATGCGGTGCCGTCCCGCACAGCGCCGGGAAGCTTGAGGATGGATGTCTTTGCGTGTTAAAATAACGAGTTAGCTCGATTCATGTCGGCGCCACTGTCTCCCGGATTCCGGGTGAACCGGGGCGCCGGGTCGGGCAACAACCCCACACACCTGCCGTCGTTAAGGGTGCCCGGATTTCCGGGTCGCAATGGGCGGGTGGCGGACCAACCCTAACTGGAGATTCAGATCATGTCAGGCACCATGCGCGAGATGCTCGAGGCCGGCGTCCATTTTGGCCATCAGACGCGTTACTGGAATCCGAAAATGGCGCCGTACATTTTCGGCCACCGCAACAAGATTCACATCGTCAACCTCGAAAAGACGATGGCCATGTACCAGGATGCGGTCAAGTTCGTGCGCCAGCTGGCGTCGAACAAGGGAACGATCCTGTTTGTCGGCACCAAACGCCAGGCCCGCGAAATCGTGCGCGAGGAAGCGCTGCGCTGCGGCTCCCCCTATGTCGACTATCGCTGGCTGGGCGGCATGCTGACCAACTACAAGACCGTCAAGGGGTCGATCCAGCGCCTGAAGGACATGATGGCGATGCGCGAGGATGGCTCCTTCGACAAGCTGTCCAAGAAAGAGGCGCTGCAGTATGAGCGCGAAATCGCCAAGCTCGACCGCAGCCTGGGCGGCATCAAGGACATGACCAGCCTGCCGGATGCCCTGTTCGTCATCGACGTCGGCTACCAGAAAGGTGCCATTTCCGAGGCGAAGAAGCTGGGCATCCCGGTCATCGGCGTTGTCGATACCAATCACTCGCCCGAGGGCGTGGATTACATCATTCCCGGCAACGACGACTCCAATCGCGCGATCAAGTTGTACGCGCGCGGCATGGCGGATGCCGTGCTCGAGGGACGCAGCACCAGCATCAAGGAGATCGTCAGCGGCGGTTCCGACGAGTTTGTCGAGGTCGAGGACGCCGAAGCTGCGGCCTCCTGAAGCGGCTCCACGATACATTCAAGGGGCTGTCCAGCCCCTTTTTTTTAAATTGGCGTAAGAGGAATGGCAGCAATGGCGGAAATAACGGCGGGCATGGTGCGGGAACTGCGGGAAAAAACCGATGCCCCGATGATGGAATGCAAAAAGGCGCTGACCGAGGCTGGTGGCGATCTGGGCAAGGCCGAGGAAATCCTGCGGGTCAAGCTGGGCAATAAGGCAAGCAAGGCGGCTTCACGCGTCGCCGCGGAAGGTGTCGTTGCGGCCCATGTTGCCGCTGACGGCAGGCTGGGTGCCATCATTGAAGTGAACTGCGAAACCGATTTTGTCGCCAAGAACGAGGATTTCCTCGCGCTGGCCGGCGCGCTGGCCAGGCTGGTGGCGGAGCAGAAGCCGGCGGATGTCGCCGCCCTGTCGGCATTGACGCTTGACGGCGTCACCGTGGAGGAACGGCGCAAGGCGCTGGTCGGCAAGATCGGCGAAAACCTGTCGATCCGCCGCTTTGAGCGCGTCGAAGCCAAGGGCCGCCTGGCGACCTATATCCATGGCGGCGCCAAGATCGGCGTGATGCTCGACCTTGTCGGCGGGGATGAGGTCATGGGCAAGGACATTGCAATGCACATCGCCGCGAGCAAGCCCAGGTCGCTGGATGCGTCCGGCGTGCCGGCGGAGGCGATCGAAGCGGAGCGCCGCGTGGCGGCCGAAAAGGCGGCCGAGGATGCGGCCAAGTCCGGCAAGACGATTCCGCCGGAGATCATGGCCAAACGTGTCGAAGGGTCGGTGCAGAAATTCCTCAAGGAAGTGACCCTGCTCGGCCAGCCTTTCGTCAAGAACGACAAGCAGACCATCGAGCAACTGCTGAAGTCGGCGAATGCCAGTGTTGCGCGTTTCGAGCTTTACGTGGTCGGTGAAGGTATCGAGAAAAAGAAGGATGACTTCGCCGCTGAAGTGATGGCACAGGTTGGTCAGGCAAAGCAAAAATAATCAATAAAAACAAGGACTTATAAATGCCCGTTTCCCCGGCTTACAAGCGTATCCTGCTCAAGCTGAGCGGCGAGGCCCTGATGGGCGAGGACAGCTACGGCATCAATCGCGACACCATCAACCGCATCGTCGCCGAAATCGCGGAAGTTGCGCGGCTGGGAGTGGAGGTCGCGGTGGTCATCGGGGGCGGCAACATATTCCGCGGCGTGGCGCCGGGTGCGGCGCATATGGACCGGGCCACTGCGGATTACATGGGCATGCTGGCGACGGTCATGAATGCGCTGGCAATCCAGGATGCGATGCGCCAGGTTGGCCTGCTGAGCCGGGTCCAGTCCGCGCTGAACATCGAGCAGGTGGTGGAGCCGTACATCCGCGGCAAGGCCATGCGCTACCTGGAAGAGGGCAAGATCGTGATTTTTGCGGCGGGCACCGGCAACCCCTTTTTCACCACGGATACCGCCGCGGCGCTGCGCGGAATGGAAATGAATGTCGATCTGGTGCTGAAAGCGACCAAGGTGGACGGCGTTTACACCGATGATCCCAAGACCCATCCTGATGCGATGCGTTACCAGCGGCTGACGTTTGACGAGGCGATCATCAAGAACCTGAAGGTGATGGACGCCACCGCACTGACGCTCTGCCGGGACCAGAAGCTGCCGATCAACGTGTTCAGCATTTTCAAACCGCAGGCGCTGAAGCGGGTGGTGATGGGCGAGGACGAGGGAACGATGGTGCATGTCTGAATGGAGGCGGCGATGATTGCTGACGTCAAGAAGAACGCTGAGCAGAAAATGAAGAAGACGATCGAGGCGCTGAAGCTCGATCTGGGCAAGATCCGGACGGGACGCGCGCATACCGGCCTGCTGGACCACGTGATGGTCGATTACTACGGCAATCCCACGCCGTTGCCGCAGGTTGCCAACGTGACGCTGCTCGACGGCCGGACCATCGGGGTCAGCCCCTGGGAGAAGAAAATGGTCGCGGCGGTCGAAAAAGCCATCCGTGATTCCGACCTTGGACTCAACCCGGCGACCCAGGGCGACATCGTCAGGGTGCCGATGCCGGCACTGACCGAGGAGCGGCGCCGCGACCTGATCAAGGTCGTGCGGCACGAAGGGGAAAACGCGAAGGTGGCCGTGCGTAATGTGCGGCGGGATGCCAACAACCAGCTGAAGGACATGCTGAAGAAAAAGGAAGTGTCGGAAGACGACGAGCGGCGGGCGCAGGATGACATCCAGAAGCTGACCGACCGTTCGATCGTCGAAATCGACAAGGCGCTGGAGGTCAAGGAAGCAGACCTCATGGCGATCTGAAGCGCCGACGTGTCCAGTTCGACGCAGGAGATACCCGGGGTTGATGCGGTTCCGCGCCATGTCGCCATCATCATGGATGGCAACGGGCGCTGGGCGAAGCAGCGATTCCTGCCCCGCGTGGCGGGGCATCGCCGCGGTGTCGAAGCGGTGCGCAACACGGTGCAGGCCTGCACCCGGCGTGGCATCGGCGCGCTGACGCTTTTTGCCTTCAGCAGCGAAAACTGGCGGCGTCCGGCCGACGAGGTTTCATTGCTGATGCAGTTGTTCGTCAATGCGCTGCAGCAGGAGGTTGAGAGGCTGCACCAGAACAATGTCAGGATCCGCGTCATCGGCGATCTCTCGCGGTTTGACCCGATGCTGGTCAGCCTGATCGAGGATGCGCAGCGCCTGACCGCGGGCAATGGCGGACTCGTGCTGACGGTGGCCGCCAACTACGGCGGGCGCTGGGACATCATGCAGGCCGCCAACCGCCTGCGGCAGGCCTCCGCCGGCGACGCCGCGCCGTGGACGGAAAACGATCTGCTGCA
>JAEYXO010000276.1 GCA_023431245.1 Pseudomonadota bacterium
GGTTTCGGTGCCGCGTGCGGCGTCCTCCAGTGTGACTTCGAGGTTATAGCGCAGGTCGGCCCCGCGGTAGACCGTGGAGCGGCCGCGACCGCCGCCGGCGCCGCCGAAGATGTCGCCGAAGATGTCGCCGAAGGCGTCGGCGAAGCCGCCGAAACCGGCACCCGCGGCACCGCCCGCCGCCGAGGGATCAACGCCGGCATGGCCGAACTGGTCATAGGCCGCGCGCTTTTGCGCGTCGGTCAGCACTTCATAGGCTTCCTTGGCTTCCTTGAAGTGTTCTTCCGCCTTGGGGTTGTCCGGGTTGCGATCCGGATGCCATTTCATCGCGAGCTTGCGGTAGGCCTTCTTCAGGTCATCTTCCGACGCGTCGCGATTGACGCCCAGCACTTCGTAATAGTCTTTTTTAGCCATGTCTTTCCGTTACCCTGAATACGCCAAAGGCGCAGGGCGCAGAGGACGATTCCCCGACACCGCTGCGCCCCGGCTGCGGACGTGAACGTGCTTATTTCTTGCCGTCTTTCACTTCCTCGAATTCCGCATCGACCACGTTGCCGTCATCCTTCCTGCCGGCATCCGCCTTCGGCGCCTCGCCCGCCTGCGCGCCGCCGGCCTGAGCCTGCTGCTCCTTGTACATCTGCTCGGCCAGCTTGTGCGAAGCCTGGGCCAACGCCTGGGTCTTGGCTTCGATGGCCTCCTTGTCGTCGCCCTTGAGCGCTTCCTCGAGGTCCTTCAACGCGGCCTCGATCTTGCCTTTTTCACCGGCATCGACCTTGTTGCCGTGTTCGGCCAGCGTCTTTTTCACGCTGTGGATCATCGCGTCGGCCTGGTTGCGGGTGTCGACCAGCTCGCGCAGCTTCTTGTCTTCCTCGGCGTTGGCCTCGGCGTCCTTGACCATGCGCTGGATCTCCTCTTCGGAGAGACCCGAGCTGGCCTGGATCTTGATCTTGTTCTCCTTGCCGGTGGCCTTGTCCTTGGCCGACACGTGCAGGATGCCGTTGGCATCGATGTCGAAGGTGACCTCGATCTGCGGCATGCCGCGCGGCGCCGGCGGGATGTCGGTCAGGTTGAACTGGCCCAGAGACTTGTTGGCTTTTGCCATTTCGCGCTCACCCTGCAGCACGTGGATGGTGACCGCGTTCTGGTTGTCTTCCGCCGTCGAGAACACCTGCGAGGCCTTGGTCGGGATCGTGGTGTTCTTCTGGATCAGCTTGGTCATCACGCCGCCCAGCGTCTCGATGCCCAGCGACAGCGGGGTCACGTCGAGCAGCAGCACGTCCTTGACGTCGCCCTTCAGCACGCCGGCCTGGATCGCGGCGCCGACGGCAACCGCCTCATCCGGGTTGACGTCCTTGCGCGGCTCCTTGCCGAAGAAAGCCTTTACCGCCTCCTGCACTTTCGGCATGCGCGTCTGACCGCCGACGAGGATCACGTCCTCGATGTCGGAGAGCTTGATGCCGGCATCCTTGACCGCGACTTCGCAGGGCTTGATCGTGCGCTGGATCAGGTCTTCCACCAGCGCCTCGAACTTGGCGCGGGTGATCTTGATCGCCAGGTGTTTCGGGCCCGACTGGTCGGCGGTGATGTAGGGCAGGTTGATTTCGGTCTGCGCGCTGGATGACAGCTCGATCTTGGCCTTTTCCGCAGCATCCTTCAGGCGCTGCAGCGCGAGCATGTCCTTCTTCAGGTCGACGCCGGACTCCTTCCTGAATTCGTCGCAGAGGTAGTCCATCAGGCGCTGGTCGAAGTCCTCGCCGCCGAGGAAGGTGTCGCCGTTGGTCGACAGCACCTCGAACTGGTGCTCACCTTCGACTTCGGCGATTTCGATGATCGACACGTCGAAGGTGCCGCCGCCGAGGTCATACACGGCGATCTTGCGGTCGCCCTTCTTCTTGTCCATGCCGAAGGCGAGCGCGGCCGCGGTCGGCTCGTTGATGATGCGCTTGACGTCGAGGCCGGCAATGCGGCCGGCGTCCTTGGTCGCCTGGCGCTGCGAGTCATTGAAGTAGGCGGGCACCGTGATCACCGCTTCGGTGACCGGCTCACCGAGGTAGTCCTCGGCGGTTTTCTTCATCTTGATCAGCACCTGGGCCGAGACTTCCTGCGCGGCGATCTTTTTGCCGCGCACTTCCACCCAGGCGTCGCCGTTGTCGGCCTTGACGATCTTGTAGGGCATCAGGTCGATGTCCTTCTGCACTTCCTTTTCCTCGAAGCGCCGGCCGATCAGCCGCTTCACGGCGTACAGCGTGTTCTTCGGGTTGGTCACCGCCTGGCGCTTGCCGGGCGCGCCGGTCAGCACTTCACCGTCATCCATGTAGGCGACGATCGAGGGCGTCGTGCGCGCGCCTTCGGAGTTTTCGATGACCTTCGGCTGGCCGTTTTCCATCACCGCCACGCAGGAGTTCGTGGTGCCCAGGTCAATGCCTATGATCTTGCCCATGTCTTTACCTCGTTTTTCAGAAATTGTTGCGCCGGATGTATATTTATAAGTTATTGATTTTATTCAATAATTTATAAACGCTCAGGCCGGCCGTCTTGATTCGATAACTGGGGCTGGACGCAGGGTTTTCAAGCGTCCCGCGCCTTGGCAACCATGACCAGCGCCGGCCGTACCACGCGGTCGTGCAGCACATAACCCTTCTGCAGCACCTGCACCACGGTATTGGGCTCGGCCTCGGCCTCGACCATGCTGATCGCCTGGTGGCGGTGCGGGTCAAACTTCTGGCCGGCCGGATTGACTTCGGCAAGCTTGAATTTTTCGAAGGCTGCGGTGAGCTGCTTCAGCGTCAGCTCGGTGCCGCTCTTGAGGCTTTCGACAGTGGCGGTTTCCACGGCCAGCGCCGCTTCCAGGCTGTCGCGAACGGCCAGCAGCTCGCTGGCGAAGCTTTCGATCGCGTACTTGTGCGCGTTGGCGACATCGGTCACCGCGCGCTTGCGGATATTCTCGGTCTCGGCCTTGGCGCGCAGCCAGGCGTCGTGGTGCTCCTGCGCATCGAGTTCGGCCTTGCGCAGCAGCTCCTCGGTGGAGGGCATCACTTCCGGCGCCGGTTTGTGGTCGGCAGCCGTTTCGGCGGTATTCTCGGGCTTCTGGTCCAGCGATTCCTGCGACATGGCGTTTTGCTTATCTCGTTGGGGGTTGAACCGTTTGCATCTTGGGGCGGTCCTGGTGATTTCAAGGGTTTGGGGAAAATTCATAACTGCCTGTTTTTAATGCTCTTATGGCCATGCCGGACAAAATCCATGATCTGCGCGGTGAGCGCTCTGCCGATCTGACCGGCGCGGCACTCGAGCGGGTGAGAATCGTCCGCCCCGGTGTCGCGGTGACACTGCTGCTGCCCGCCAATCCGGGCCTGCTGATGGCCAGCCTCAACCTGCAGCTGCGTGAGAACCTGCACTGGGACGTGGTCGAGGCCGACGGCGCCTGGCGCGTCACCGTGCGTCACCGCGAGGATGCCGCACCGTCCGACGTGCTGGCGCTGCTGTCCGCCGACCACAAGCGTATCGACGGGTTGCTGGCGCGGGCCTTGTCGCTGCTCAACCGCGGCGATGCCACAGCCGCCGTGCCGCTGCTGCAGGAGTTTGCGGTCGCGCTGAAGCGGCATGTCGGTTTCGAGGACGGCGAACTGGCCGCCAGCCTCGGTGCGGAGCGGGCGGCGGCCGACGAGCCGCCGGCAGTGATGCTGCGCGAGCATCGTGAAATCGCGCAGCAACTGGCGCTGGTGGAGGAAACGCTGGCGACCGAACCCGTCGACGGATCCGAACTGGCGATCTATTGCGCGATACTGTCCGGCACGCTGGCGAAACATGAACACCGGGAAGAGCACAGCCTGTTTCCGCTGTGGCGGGCGGCCTTGCTGCGCCGCGCCGGAGATGAGCGGGCGGTATTGCTGAAGAAGGCGGCAGACGCGCTGCGGGGTGGGGACGCTTCAGGTGCCGCGGCCCTGTGATTTTCCCTGCGTTTCCCCCCGTGTCTCCTCCTGCGACTCCTCGACCAGCCATTTCACCAGCGCCGCGACCTCGGGCTGCAGTGCCTTGCCCGCGGGGTACAGCGCGTAGTAGGCGCGGTCGGCGGGCATGCTGTGCCCGAACAGCCGCACCAGCCGGCCGACAGCCAGGTCCTCCTC
>JAEYXO010000302.1 GCA_023431245.1 Pseudomonadota bacterium
CCGAACATCTGGATGACCCGCCGCGCGAAGCTCGGCGTATCCCTGCTGACCCCCGAACCCTGAACCGAGAGGAACCACCATGCTCGACGCTTATCTGTACGAAGGACTGCGCACCCCGTTCGGCCGCCACGGCGGCGTACTGGCGAAAGTCCGCCCCGATGACCTGCTCGCCGATGTCATGAAAAACGTGATGGCGAAATCGAAATTCAAGATCGAACAGGTCGAAGACATCGTCGTCGGCTGCGGCAACCAGAGCGGCGAGGACAGCCGCTGTGTCGCGCGCCATGCCGGCCTGTCTGCCGGATTCCCGATCGAAATTCCGGGCACCGTGCTCCAGCGCAACTGCGCCAGCGGCCTCGGCGCGCTGGCCCATGCCGCACATTCGATCACGGCCGGCGAAGGCGACGTGTTCATCGTCGGCGGCGTCGAGAGCATGAGCCGTTCGCCGATCGTCATCGGTCGCGCCGAAGCCGCTTTCGACCGCGGCATCAAGATGTTCGACAGCACCATCGGCCCGCGCTTCTCGAACCCGAAACTGGACAAGCAGTTCGGCAACCACCAGATGCCGCAGACTGCCGACAACCTGGCCCGCGAATACGGCATCACCCGCGAGCAGGCCGACGCCTTCGCCGCGGCCTCCCAGCACAAATTCCAGGTTGCCAAGGGCGAGGGTTTCTTCGCCGGCGAGATCGCGCCGGTCGAACTGCCGCCGACCCGCAAGGGCCCGGTGCCGCCGGTCGCCGAGGATGAACATCCGCGCCCGGGCACCGATCTGGCGACGCTGGCCAAGATGAAAACGTTGTACGAGGGCGGCGTGACCACCGCCGGCAACGCCTCCGGCGTCAACGACGGCGCGGTCGCGCTGGTCGTCGGTTCGCGGGCCGCCGGTGAAAAGGCCGGCGCCAAACCGATGGCGCGCATCATCGCCACCGCCGCCATGGGCGTGCGTCCGGACATCATGGGCATCGGCCCGGTGGCAGCGTCGAAAAAGGCGCTGGCCCGTGTCGGCCTGACGGTCAAGGACATGGACATCATCGAGATCAACGAAGCCTTCGCGGCCCAGGTGCTGGCCTGCCTCAAGGGCCTGGATGTGGCCTTTGACGACAAACGCGTCAATCCCACCGGCGGCGCAATTGCCGTGGGCCATCCGCTCGGCGCCGCCGGCGCCCGCATTGCGCTGACGGCGGCACGCCAGCTCGAACGCATCGGCGGCAAATATGCGCTGGTCTCGCTGTGCATCGGCGGCGGGCAGGGCATGGCCGTCGTGATCGAGCGCGTCTGAGGGGCTTGTCACCCCCGGATTGCCTCCGGCGCCGGCAAACGGCTGCGGTCCAAACCGGGCAAACCTAACAAAATGTTAGATTTGCCCGGCCTTGACCTGTCGCGCATACTTGGCCATACCAAAAAACAGGGACGGTCAGGGACAGATCGTGAGTGACATGGAAACCATCACCGCGCTGAAACAGGGAGTTCCGCTGCCGCCGCAGAAGCTGATCGAGCTGCGGTCGAAGGGCATGCATACCGTGCGCTTCGAATTCATCGTCCGCCTGCTGCGCCTGAACACGCAGATCATCACCCTGTCGATTTACTGGGAAGACGGCAGGGAATTCATGCAGATCCCCTCGGTCCAGAACGCCCAGCGCAAGCTGGTATATGCCAGCCAGCCCCGTGTCCACGGGCTGTTCGATGACATGGCACTGCTGTGTTACCCCTATGATGCGGACGCCAAGGCCAAGGTGGACGCCGAACTCGACCGGATGGTCGAAGCGATAGGGGACTACGGCCGCAAAACCCCCAGAAGCTGATACCGGCTGCACCTGGCCGCCGTATTCCTTCTGCGGCTTCTATTTGACATAATACACATTATACGTATTTCGAGGTATAAGGCTTTGATGCAAAGGCCTTATTTTCAGAGCAGCATTCAGGCCCTTCAGTCCTCCGCGCCAGCCCTGCGCAGCACAGCCTCAATGTCCGCATGCCCGCGATCCCGTGCATTGCCCAGTGCCGAGTGCCCGAACGGCGATACGTATTTGGCATCGGCACCATGCTCCAGCAGCATCAGCAGCATCGGCAGATGGCCTTCGCGTGCCGCCATCATCAGCGGCGTGGTGCCGTTCTCGGCCGCTGCATTGACGTCCGCACCCTTGGCGATCAGCATGCGGCCGATATCCACGCGGTTGCGGGCGGCTGCGTAAATCAGCGGCGTCCAGCCGGCATGATTGACCGGCGCTCCCGCGTCCAGCAGCATTTTGGCGATTTCCGCATGCCCCTGGATGGCGGCGAGCATCAGGGCCGATTCTCCCAGGGGGTTCCGGACATGCAGCCGCGGACGGGCCGCCAGTATGGTTCTGACCACACTGGGCTTGCCTTCGCGGACCGCCAGCATCAGCAGGGATTCGCCCTTGGGGCTGACCGTATCGACATCCATTCCGCGCCGGAACAGCTCGACTATCGCCTTTTCGTCATCCAGGTGGATGGCCTGCAACATGTCTTCGTAGGCACCAGCCTGCGCTGTGGTGCTGCCAAGCCCCAACAAGACAACCATGCAGGACTTCAGGATCCAGTTTCTGAAAATCATATATCTATTTGTTTATATTGAATAATTTAAAAAAGTTTTCCGTGGTCCTGGTTGCCACTTCAGAGAATTCCCGCTGCTGCAGGCGGGCAATTTCTTCTGCGACATGCCTGACCCAGCCCGGCTGGTTGGTCTTGCCGCGGTACGGCACCGGCGCCAGATAGGGGGAATCCGTCTCCACCAGCATCCGCTCCAGGGGGACCCGCCGGGCCACTTCCTTAAGATCCTTCGCATTCTTGAAAGTCACGATGCCCGAAAACGAGATGTAAAACCCCAGGTCCAGCGCGGCACGGGCAACCTCCCAGCTCTCGGTAAAACAGTGCATGACGCCCCCGGCCGCACCTGCACCCTCTTCCCGCATCAGCCGCAACGTATCCTCGGCCGCTGAACGGGTGTGGATGATCAGCGGTTTGGCGGCCTCGCGCGCGGCGCGGATATGCACCCGGAAACGCTCCCTCTGCCATTCAAGATCGCCGGTCAGGCGGTAATAATCGAGCCCCGTTTCACCAATGGCGACCACCTTCGGATGCCGCGCCAGTTCGACCAGTTCCGCCACGGACGGTTCGCGCAGATCAGGGTAATCCGGATGGACGCCGACCGAGGCGTAGAACTGCTCGTGCCGTTCGGCCAGCGCGAGCACCTTCGGAAAATCCTCCAGCGTGACGCTGACACACAGCGCCTTCGCGACCCCGTTTTCGCGCATCACCCCAATCAGTTCCGGAAGCCTGTCCGACAGTTCCGGAAAATCCAGATGGCAATGCGAATCAACCAGCATGTCAGGCCGCCTTGCGCGCAGGGTTCACGACGCCCGAGTAGGCGACCAGCACGCTCTCGATATACAGGCGCGCGTTCAGCGGATGTTGGATGTTGCGCTGCTCGCGCACCAGCTTGCGGTGCAGCCGCAGCGCTGACAGCAATTCGGCGCGGCGAGCCACGACGGCCAGTTCGCGCGCCATGTCGGGGTTGTAACGGATGCTGCCCAGCATCCGCTGGCTGACGATGTCATGGGTCCATTTCTGCATCCAGCCGAGGAAACGGTCCAGCGGAAGATCACGCAAGGCCTCGGCGGCGGCCAGCGGATCAAAATCCGGGGCAACGATATGACCGAGAAAATCCCTGCGCCCTGCCAGTTCCTTGCCCTCGCTCGCCGCCAGCGCCAGCAGGGGCGCTCCCGAATACTGGGCCAGCGCCACTTCCGGTTCCGCGACCCCCTGCTCCCGCAGCCAGGCCAGCGCGGTCGCCGGATCCGGCCGTCCCAGGCTGAGTTGGCGGCAGCGGCTGATGATGGTGCGCGGCAGGCGCTGCGGACGGTGGCTGACCAGGATGAAGTGGGTTCGTGCCGGCGGCTCTTCGAGATTTTTCAGCAGCGCGTTGGCGGCATTGATGTTGAGAGCCTCCGCCGGGCTGACGAGGATCACCTTGCGTCCCCCGCGGTGGCTGGATACATGAATGAAATCATGCAGTTCCCGCACCTGCTCGACGCTGATCCAGGGGCTGGCCTTGGTTTTTTTTGCACTCTCTCCGGCTTCCGCTTCGGCCTCACCTTCGCTTGCCGGCGCGAGCAGGCGGAAATCGGGATGCGCACCCGAGGTGAACCAAGCGCAGGCACTGCACCGGCCGCAGGCTGCCCCTGCGGAGGCCGGCTGCTCACACAGCAGCCCTTGGGCCAGGGCCATGCCGAAATCCTGCTTGCCGATACCCTGGGGCCCTTTTATCAACAGCGCATGGGACAGTTGGCTGCCTTGCTTCAGCAACTGCGCCAGCTCTGATTTAAACCATATAGTCATTTATAATCAATGGCTTATATAATACTTTTCAATCGACCGCCAGGAATGCGCTTAATTTCAATTATTAATTTAAAATCAATAATTTGAAATAATATTTTGAAGTTCTTTCTGGATTTCGGCAATGCTGCGTGCTGCATCGATGATCCGGATTCTTTGCGGATGTTCTGCAGCCCTGCGCAGATAAGCCGCACGCACCCGCTCGAAAAACGCCAGTTGTTCCCGTTCGAAGCGATCAGGCTCACGAACCCGGCTGGTCCGGGCACGCCCGACTTCGGGGCTGAGGTCGAAATAAAGGGTCAGATCCGGCTGCAAATCCCCCTGCACCCAGTGCTCCAGCGCCGCGATGCGATCCCAGGCCAGGCCGCTGCCGCCGGCCTGGTAGGCGTAGGTGGCATCGGTGAAGCGGTCGCACAGCACCCAGCGGCCTGCGGCCAGCGCCGGCTCGATGACGGTCGCGATATGTTCCCGGCGCGCCGCAAACATCAGCAAGGCCTCGGTGTCCGGCGTCCGCGGCTCAGGGCTGTTGAGCAGCAGCTGGCGCAGCGCCTCCCCCAGGGGTGTCCCGCCTGGTTCCCGCGTGACCGTCAGCGGCAAACCGCGTCCGGCAAGATGCCCGCGCAGCCATCCCAGATGGGTGGTCTTGCCGGCGCCATCCATGCCCTCCAGGGTGATGAATTTGCCGCGGCTCACTGGCGCGGGCGTCCCCGGCGCTGGTAAAGGTCCACTGCGCGCTCATGCTCGGCGAGCGTGCGTGAAAACTTGGAGCTGCCGTCGCCGCGGGCGACAAAATACATCGCATCGCTGGCGGCCGGGTTCAGCGTGGCACGCAGCGCATCCAGCCCCGGCAGGGCTATCGGCGTCGGCGGCAGGCCAGCCCGGGTATAGGTGTTGTAGGGCGTATCGGTGGTCAGGTCACTTTTACGGATGTTGCCGTCAAAAGCCTCGCCCATGCCGTAGATCACCGAGGGATCAGTCTGCAGGCGCATGCCGATGCGCAGGCGGTTGATGAACACCGCGGCGACCAGGCCCCGCTCTTCGGGCCGCCCTGTTTCCTTTTCGACAATCGACGCCAGGATCAGGGCTTCCTCGGGTGATTTCAGGGGCAGCCCCTGCGCACGCCGCCCCCATTCCTGGTCAAGATGACGCAGCATCAGCTGGTGCGCGCGGCGCAGTATCGCCAGATCCGTCGTGCCTTCGCTGAAATGGTAGGTATCGGGGAAAAACCAGCCCTCGGCGGACGGCCGTACGATGCCCAGCTTCTGCAGCAGTTCCGCCTCGCTCAGGCTTGCCGCCTCGGCGCGGACCTTGGGATGTTCCTGTAGCGCCTTGCGCATCTGGCGGAACGTCCACCCCTCGACAAACGTGACCGAAACCAGCGTGACGTCGCCGCGGGTGATCCGGTCCAGCAATGCCAGCGGGGTCAGCGGGCCGGAGAATTCGTAATTGCCCGCCTTCAGCCTGGCCGATTCGCCGCGCAGGCGGGCCAGCAGCTCGAAAATTTCGGGACGGCCGATGATGCCGGCTGCCGCCAGCTGTGCCGACACGCCGCGCAGGGAACTGCCCGAACGCAGTTCGAAAGTCAGCGGCGACGGGCCCAAGCCGAGGTCGCGGTGTGCGTAGTAATACAGCCCCGCAGCAGTGGCCAGTACAGCCAGCGCCGCAGACCACAGCAGGAACTTAAACAGCCGGATGATCGAACGCATCGAGCCATTTTCTCACGAGTGCCGCGACCGGAAAGTCCCGCCACTGCCGTGGCCCGAGCGCGGCCACCGGCCACACGCCGATCAGGCTGTTGACCAGCAGGACTTCATCCGCTGACTCCAGGCGCCGGCGGCTGACAGTCTCCACGCTGCAGCGCAGGCCGTGGTGCTCGGCAGACTCCAGCACCAGTTCCCGTGTGACTCCGGCGACACCGCAGCGGGAAAGATCGGGGGTCACCAGCGCGCCGCCTTCGACCAGGAACACATTGCAGCGCGTGCCTTCGATGACGTTTCCAGCCGCGTCCTGGAGCAGCCCTTCGGCAATGGCCGGATCATCCCACTCGGCGCGTGCCAGCACGTTTTCCAAGCGGTTGAGATGCTTGATGCCCGCATGCGCGGGCTGCTCCGCCAGTTGCAAGCGGCACCAGCGGGCGGTGATGCCCCTGGTTGCCCATTCCGCGGGATAGTCAGGCAGGCGGTCTGCGCAGACAATGCGCCGGTGCCGCGGCTTTTCCGGCAACGCGTAACCGCGGCCGCCGCCCCCCCGGGTCACCGTGATGCGCAGGCTGCAGTCCGCAGCACGCGCGGCAACCGCCTGGATGTCCCCGAGCAGCACCTCGGCCGCCGGTGGCCGGATGCCCAGCGCCGCGCAGTCGGACGCCAGTTTCGCGTAATGCCGCGGCCAGCGGCATACCCGTCCACCGCGCATTGCCATCGTGCGGAATACGCCGTCGCCATAGGCCAGGCCACGGTCATCCGCGGGAACACCGGCATCCGGCACTCCGTCAACCAGTGTGATGAGCATGACTGCCGCGGCCGCCGGTTCGTCCCGGCGTGAATCAGATCCGGCGAAACACCAGACTGCCGTTGGTGCCGCCGAATCCGAAGGAATTGGACAGCGCGACATCGATCTTCATCGGGCGTGCGGTATTGGGCACGTAGTCGAGATCGCACTGCGGATCCTGGTTGACCAGGTTGATGGTCGGCGGCGCCACCTGGTCGCGGATTGCCAGCACGGAAAACACCGCCTCGATGCCGCCCGCGGCGCCGAGCAGATGCCCGGTCATCGACTTGGTCGAGCTGACCGCAAGTTTCCGGGCATGCGCGCCGAAACAGTTCTTCACAGCGATCGTCTCCGCGATGTCGCCCAGCGGCGTCGAAGTGCCGTGGGCATTGATGTAATCGACCTGGTCGTGATTGAGGCCGGCATTACGCAGCGCATTGTTCATGCAGCGCACGGCGCCGGCACCGTCCTCGCAGGGCGCGGTGATGTGGTGGGCATCGGCGCTCAGGCCGTAACCCGCCAGTTCGCAGTAAATCCGTGCGCCGCGTTTTTTCGCGTGTTCGTATTCCTCGAGCACCAGCACGCCGGCACCCTCGCCCATCACGAAACCGTCGCGGTCCTTGTCCCAGGGGCGGCTCGCGGCGGCAGGATCGTCATTGCGCGAGGACAGCGCACGGGCGGCACAGAAACCGCCGATGCCGAGCGGGGAAACGGTGGATTCGGCGCCGCCGGCAATCATGATGTCGGCGTCACCGTACTCGATCAGCCGGCCGGCCTCGCCGATGCTGTGGTTGGCCGTGGTGCAGGCCGTGACCACCGAGATGTTCGGTCCCTGCAGGCCGTACATGATCGACAACTGGCCCGAGATCATGTTGATGATCGACCCAGGCACGAAAAACGGGGAAATCTTGCGCGGACCGCCGGCGAGCACCGCATTGTGCGTGTCCTCGATCAGCGGCAGGCCGCCGATGCCTGAGCCGATGCAGACGCCGATCATCTGGCGGTCGAGCTTTTCCAGGTCCAGACCGGCATCCTTGATGGCGTCGATGCCCGCAGCCAGGCCGTAGTGGATAAAGGTATCGAAGCGCCGCGCCTCCTTGACCGGGAGGTAGTTGCCGGCCTCGAAACCCTTCACTTCCCCGGCAATCTGGGAGGTGTAGCCCGAGGCGTCAAAGCGGGTCACTTTGGTGATCCCGGATTTTCCGGCAGTGATGCTGGACCAGGATTCGTCAATGCCGATGCCGACCGGGGAAATGATCCCCAGTCCGGTCACGACAACTCTGCGGGTAGTTGGACGCGGCATGATGCTGGTAGAGGGCGGAGCGCCCCTGATCCGTGGGAAATGGGGGGAAGACTGCCGCCCTCCCCCGCGAACTCAGGCTTTCTGGTGGGCCTTGATGTAGTCCATGGCCTGCTGGACCGTCGTGATCTTTTCGGCTTCCTCGTCGGGAATCTCGGTCTCGAATTCCTCTTCCAGGGCCATCACCAGCTCGACGGTATCCAGAGAGTCTGCGCCAAGATCATTGACAAAGGACGACTCGTTCTTGACGTCAGCCTCGTTGACCCCGAGTTGTTCGGCAACAATCTTTTTGACGCGTTGCTCGATATTGTCCATCTACTGTCCCCTTTCGCGTTGCTTGATGATGTCTGGAGGCGTCCGGAGCTTGCCGGCAACCCCGTAAAAGCGTGAATTTTACCACAAAGTGAATTTAAAAATTACTTTAAAAACAATTACTTGTAACAATTACCGCATCGCCCGCACGAACTGCATGCGCTGCGCATTCTAGCCCATGTGCATGCCGCCATTGACGTGCAGTGTGCAGCCGGTCACGTAGGAGGCCGCATCCGAGGCCAGATAAACCACGGCACCGGCCACGTCCTCCACCTTCCCGAGCCTGGCCAGCGGGATCTGGCCGATCAGGCCCTCGCGCTGCGCATCACCCAGCGCCCGTGTCATGTCGGTATCGATGAATCCCGGCGCCACGCAGTTCACCGTGATGTTGCGGCTGCCCACCTCGCGGGCCAGCGCCCGGGAAAAACCTTCGACGCCGGCCTTGGCGGCCGCATAGTTGCTTTGCCCGGCATTGCCCATGGCGCCGATCACCGACGTCACGTTGATGATGCGTCCCGACCGTGCCTTCATCATGCCGCGGATCACGGCTTTCGACAGGCGATAAACCGACTTGAGGTTGGTCGACATGATCGCGTCCCATTCCTCGTCCTTCATTCTCATCAGCAGATTGTCACGGGTGATGCCGGCGTTGTTGACCAGTATGGCCACGTCGCCCCACTGCTGCTGTATCGCCGCAAGTGCGGCATCCACCTGGGCCGCATCGTTGACATCCATCGCATAACCCGCGCCGCCGATTCCGGCCGCAGCGAACTCCCGGGTGATCGCTTCCGCACCCGCCGCCGTCGTTGCCGTTCCGGCCACCGTGGCGCCGGCTGCGCCCAGCGCGAGCGCAATGCCCCGGCCGATGCCGCGCGAAGCGCCGGTCACCAGTGCCACCTTGCCCTTGAGCGTGCTCATCGCAGCGCCTCCATCGTCTGTTGCAGCGACACCGGATCGGCCACTGAAAAACCCTGCAGTCCGTCCTCGATGCGTTTGGTCAGACCGGCCAGCACCTTGCCCGGGCCGCATTCAACGACATGGGTGATCCCCTGTGCCGCAAACGCGCGCACGGTCTCCACCCAGCGCACGGGACTGCAGGCCTGGCGCGCCAGCGCATCCCTGATCTGCGCCGGATCAGCAAGCACGGCGACATCGACGTTGTTGACCACGCTGACCGCCGGCGCATTGAACCGGATGGCTTGCATCCGCTCGCGCAGGCGTTCAGCCGCCGGTTTCAGCAGCGATGAATGAAAAGGCGCGCTGACCGGAAGCATCACCGCACGTTTGGCGCCACGGGCCTTTGCTGCCGCCGCAGCGCGCTCGACCGCGGCCTTGTGGCCGGCAATGACCACCTGGCTCGGCGCATTGAAATTGACGGCCTCGACGACCTCGCCCTGCGCCGCTTCGCTGCAGGCCGCGCGCACCGCGTCATCATCCAGGCCGAGGATCGCGGCCATCGCACCGCTGCCCACAGGCACGGCCTCTTGCATCGCCTGGGCGCGGAAACGCACCAGCGGCACGGCATCGGCAAAGGACAACACGCCGGCAACGACCAGCGCCGTGTATTCGCCTAGGCTGTGCCCGGCTACCACCACCGGTGCCGCCCCCCCGGCCTCCTGCCAGGCGCGGTACGTCGCGTAAGCCGCGGTCAGCATCACCGGCTGCGTGTTGACCGTCGCATTCAGTTCCTCGGCAGGGCCCGCGGCCACCAGTTGCCAGAGGTCCTGACCCAGCGCTTCGGAGGCCTCCGCAAAAGTATCGCGCACGACCCTGTTCTCGGCGAAGCCCTGCATCATGCCCACCGACTGCGAGCCCTGCCCCGGAAATACCAAAGCCAGCTTCATCGTTGATCGATCCTCACCACTTGATTAATACGGCGCCCCAGGTGAACCCGCCGCCGACGCCTTCCAGCATCACGTGCTGACCGGTCTTGATGCGGCCATCGCGCACCGCCTCGTCGAGCGCCAGCGGCACCGAGGCCGCGGAGGTATTGGCGTGCCGGTCCACCGTCGTGATCACGCGCTCCATCGGCAGATCGAGCTTTTTTGCGGTGGCCTGCAGGATGCGGATGTTGGCCTGGTGCGGGATCAGCCAGTCAATGTCGGATTTCTGCAGGCCGGCCTCGGCCAGCGCCTCAAGGGCGACTTCCTCCAGCACCCTGACCGCGAACTTGAACACCGCCGTGCCGTCCATCTGCAGCAGCGGCCGGCCGCTGACCTTGCCGCCGCAGACATTGCCCGGCACCGACAGGATGCCGGCCTGGCTGCCATCCGCATGCAGCGGCGCCGCGAGTATGCCCGGCTTGTCGCTGCGCTTCAGCACCACCGCGCCGGCACCGTCGCCGAACAGCACGCAGGTGCCGCGATCCTCCCAGTCGAGGATGCGCGAGAACACTTCGGCGCCCGCGACGAGAATATGCCCGTAACGGCCGGAACGCATGAACTGGTCGGCCGTTGCCAGCGCATAGACAAAACCGCTGCACACCGCCTGCACGTCGAAGGCCGGCATCCCTTTCGCACCCAGCTTGGCCTGCAGTATGCAGGCGGTGCTCGGAAACACCATGTCCGGCGTGGAGGTGGCGACGATGATCAGGTCCAGCTGGTCCGCGGTAATGCCCGCCATCTCCAGCGCACGCTGGGAGGCCTTCAGGGCTAGGTCGCTGGAATTCTCGTTTTCCGCGGCAATGTGCCGTTCCCGGATTCCCGTTCGCTGCCGTATCCATTCGTCCGATGTGTCCATCTTTGCCGCGAGGTCGGCGTTGGTGACGACGTTCTGCGGCAGGTAACTTCCGGTGCCGACGATGCGTGAATGGAAAACCGTCATGCGGATTGGACTTTCTGTTCCAGTGCGCTCATGCGCTCGCTGATGTGTGCAAGCATCCCCGTGCGCACTTCATTGACCGCGTGCCCGATCGCAAAACCGAAGGCAAAGGCATCGGCGGAACCGTGGCTCTTGATGACCACCCCGCGCAGGCCGAGCAGGCTGGCACCGTTGTAGCGCCGATGGTCGACGCGGTTCTTGAAGGCCTTGATCACGGGCATCGCCAGCAGTCCCAGCATTTTGGTGAACGGGTTTTTGCCGAATTCCTCGCGCAGGTAGGTTGCCAGCATCTGCGCGAGCCCTTCCGAGGTCTTCAGCGCGACGTTGCCGACAAAACCGTCACAGACCACGACATCGGTGGTGCCCTTGTAGATGTCGTCGCCCTCGACATTACCGTGAAAATTGAGCCCGCTGGCGCGCAGCAGCACCGCGGCCTCCTTGACGACCTCGTTGCCCTTGATGTCCTCCTCGCCGATGTTCAGCAGGCCCACCGTGGGACGCGGCTTTCGCTCGACGGACGCCACCAGTTCGGCCCCCATGATGCCGAACTGCAGCAGGTGTTCGGCGCTGCAGTCGACGTTGGCACCGAGATCGAGGATGTGGGTATGGCCTTTCAGCGTCGGCAGCATGGTCGCGATCGCCGGCCGGTCGATGCCGGGAAGGGTCTTGAGCACAAAGCGGGAAATCGCCATCAGCGCGCCGGTGTTGCCCGCACTGACGCAGGCCTGTGCCTCGCCGCTTTTGACGAGATCGATGGCGACGCGCATCGAGGAATCCTTCTTGCCGCGCAGCGCATTGGCCGGCGGCTCGTCCATGCCGACCACTTCGCTGGCGTGATGCACACGCAGGCGGCCTCCGGCCGTTGCGCCTGCCCGCTGCAGTTCGGCAAGGATCTGCTCCTGCAGCCCGACCAGCACGAAGCTGCATCCCTCGTCACGGCGTGACCATTCGACCGCGGCGGGCACCGTTACGCGCACACCGTGGTCGCCGCCCATGCAATCGATGGCAACGGTCACATCCATCAGGGGATCCTCCTCTTCGGGCACGGCCGGCTTCGACCGCGCCGGTCATACCGCAAGCGCCGTGGCGTATTACTCGCCTTTGGCCTTGATGACCTTCTTGCCGCGGTAGTAGCCGTTGGGGCTGATGTGATGGCGCAGATGCGCCTCGCCGGAGGTCGGCTCCACGGCGAGCGCGGGTTTGCCGAGCGCGTCGTGGGAGCGGTGCATTCCCCGCTTGGACGGGGACTTCTTGTTCTGCTGGACAGCCATGTCAATCTCCTGAAAATTCAACCTTTGTTCGTCTGTTCGGAATCGAGCAGGGAAGCCAGGGCCGAAAACGGCGAAGCCTTTCCACCGCGCCCGCCCCCATTGCTCCAATCACCGCACTTTCCGTCGCCATGCCTGACCGAATACGGCAAGCCCAGCAAAATCTCGTCTTCAACCAGTTCCAGCAGGTCCAGTTCGTGTCCTGCCTCTATCCATTCCGGCGCTTCCGGATCGTCTGCGTCCTCCGGTTGTGCCGAACCGGGCGCCGCGAGCAGCACCCTCGAAGCCAGGTTCAGCGGAAAATCCAGCCGGCCCAGACAACGATCGCAGCGCATCTGCGGCGATCCGCTGACCTCCAGTTCCAGCAACGGCCGCTGACGCTGATCCAGCGTGCCGCGCAACTGGTAGGAAACCATGCCCTCGGTGCCGGCCACCCGATCCTGCAGCCGCGGCATGGCCGCAATCGCGATCACGCCGCTGCGCGAACCGCCGGCACGCGCAAATGCAAACGGATCCTCAAGGCGGTGCACTGCATCGGGTCCGGACATAAGCCGCACATGATAGTATTTTCGGCACCCGCTGTCAAAAATAATCATGCCAAATTCCCTGTTAAGCCAAGCACTTAGCACCGCCCTTTTGCTCCGCAGTCCGGCTCACCTCCCGATCCCGACGCTTTGCTTAACACCTGCCGTTTCAGGCACTTAGAGGACGGTCACCGATGACAACCCGTCCCCCGATCGTACTGGCCTCGTCCTCCGCCTATCTCAGGGCCCTGCTGTCACGGATCGGCATCGAATGCCGCAGCCTCGCCCCCGACATCGACGAAAGCCCCCTGCCCGGCGAAGCGCCCGCCGCAACCGCACTCCGGCTCGCCGGGGCCAAGGCCCTGAAAATCGGCGAACGTGAATCCACCGGACTGATCATCGGCTCCGACCAGGTCGCCGTTCTCGGCACCCGGATCATCGGCAAACCCGGCACCCACGCCGCCGCAAGCGAGCAGCTCCGCGCCATGAGCGGCAACACGGTGACATTCCATACCGCACTCTGCCTGCTCAACGCCGCCACCGGAACCATGCAATCGGCAAGCGTGCCGACCACCGTGCGTTTCCGGGCACTGGACGCCGCGCAGATCGGGCGTTACCTGGAACTGGACCGGCCCTATGACTGCGCGGGCAGCGCAAAGATCGAGTCCCTCGGCATCACACTGGTCGAGCGCGTCGACAGTGAAGACCCCACAGCCCTGATCGGCCTGCCGCTGATCGCGCTGACCGGCATGCTGCTGCAGGAAGGCGTCGTCATTCCTTGAGCGCGAACCTCGCTCCCGGCACGCTGTACCTGCTGCCGACCGGTCTTGGCGAATCCGCGCTCGCGGACGTGCTGCCGGAGCCGGTGCTGGCAACGGCCGGCCGGCTGCTCCACTTCATCGCCGAAAACCCGAAGTCGGCGCGCGCCTTTCTGAAACAGGCCGGTTATCCGCGCCCCCTGGCCGAAGCCGCGATCACCACGCTCGACAAGAACACGCCGGTGCTGGCCATTCCCGGATTGCTCGAGCCGCTGCTGCGGGGCTTCGATGCCGGGCTGCTGTCGGAAGCGGGATGCCCGGCTGTCGCCGATCCCGGCGCCCTGCTGGTGCGCGCCGCGCACCGGGCCGGCATTCCTGTCGTGCCGCTGGTCGGCCCCTCATCCATCCTGCTGGCGCTGATGGCATCAGGCCTCAATGGCCAGCGTTTCGCCTTCCACGGTTACCTGCCCGTAGACAACGCGGCACGCACGGGACGCCTGCGTGAGCTGGAGCGGCGTTCGCGGCAGGATGACGCCACGCAGATTTTCATCGAAACGCCCTACCGCAATGACACCGTGCTGCGCGCGGTGCTCGACAGTTGCGCGCCGGACACGCTGCTCTGCGTCGCAAGCGACCTGACACAGCCGTCCGCACAGGTGCGCACGCAACAGATCCGCGACTGGCGGAAGAAGCCGGTCTCGATTGACAGGCGCCCCTCGGTATTCCTGGTCTACGCCGGAAACGGGACGAGGGAAACCCGCTAGCGGATGTTGAAACTGCCGATCCCGCCCAGCCTGACCAGCGTTTCCGCGGCAGCGGCGCCGAACCGCCGCGCAAACCGCTCGGCGATGTTTTCCTGCTGCGTGTAGTCGACGATGTCCTCTGCCTTGATCACTTCACGAGCCACGTAATCCAGGCTGCCCAGCGCATCGGCAAGGCCGAGATCTATGCTCTTCTGCCCGACCCACAGCAGGCCCGAGAACATCTCCGGGGTTTCCTTCAGGCGTTTGCCGCGCCCCTGGCGAACCACGGAAATGAACTGCTGGTGGATGTCGTCGAGCATGGTTTCGGCATGCACCGTCTGTTCGGGCTGGATCGGCGAGAACGGATCCAGGAAACCCTTGTTCTTGCCGGCGGCCAGCAGCCGGCGTTCGACGCCGAGTTTCTCCATCGTGCCGGTAAAGCCGAAACCGTCCATCAGCACGCCGATCGATCCGATGATGCTCGCCTTGTCGACGTAGATCCGGTCGGCCGCGGCGGCGATGTAATAACCGCCGGAGGCGCAGACGTCCTCGACCACCGCATACAGCGGCACTTCCGGATGTTTGCTGCGCAGGCGTTTGATTTCGTCATTGATGTAACCCGCCTGCACCGGGCTGCCGCCGGGACTGTTGATGCGCAGGATCACGCCTTTGGTGTTCCTGTCCTTGAACGCCGCCTGCATCCCCGCGATCACCTTGTCGGCGCTGGCCATCGAGCCCGGCGCAATGACTCCCGACACATCGACCAGAGCGGTATGGCTGCCCTTGGACACTTCGCTGCCGCCGAACCAGCCCATGCCGATGAACAGCAGCGCGAACAGGTACAGCAGCACCATCATCTTGAAGAACATGCCCCACTGGCGCGAACGGCGCTGCTCCTGGATGGCAGCAAGTGCCACCTTTTCCAGCACGGCACGTTCCCACTGGGGACCGGAAGCTTGCGGGTCTGACATATAATATCCTTTAAAAACAATAACTTATAAAATACCGCCGGGCAAAAAACGGAAACTCATTATCGCCGCAACAACAGCCAGTCACGCAAGCCCTGCAACTCGTCCAGCATCGCCAGGGGACGGCAGGCCGACAAAGCTGCACGCGGATGCGCACCATAGGTTACAGCGACCGCAGCCACCCCTGCGGCGCCCGCCATCTCCAGATCATGCGTCGTATCGCCGATCATCACCGTCTCCGCGGCGGTCGCCGCCAGCGTGTCCATCACCGCCTGCAGCATGCCGGGATGCGGTTTCGAGAAGCCCTCATCGGCACAGCGCGTGGTGTCGAAACAACCCGCGAGCCCGGTCTCCTCCAGCGCGCGGTCCAGCCCGCGCCGGCTTTTGCCGGTCGCCACCGCCAGCAAAAAGCCGCGCTCGCGCAGTTCGTGAATCATTTCCGCAGCTCCCGGGAACAGGACAGTACCGCGATCACGCAGCAGAAAATGGTGTCGGTAGAGTTCGAGCAGCCGCGGATATTGCTCCGGTTGCAGGTCGGGTACGGCGTACGCCAGCGCATCCCTCAGTCCGAGGCCGATCACGTAACGTGCCTGCTGGTCGGCTGGCACCGCGACACCCATCTCGGCGCATGCCGCCTGCAGCGATTCCGCGATGGCCGCCGCCGAGTCCATCAGCGTGCCGTCCCAGTCGAAGACCAGCAGTTCAAATTTCGGCGTCATGGCGCCCCGGCTTGAGACAGGTTTCGATGAAGCCGCGGAGTTCGGCCGGCAACGGCGCCTCGAACACCAGCTTGGCGCCGCCCAGCGGATGGCGGATGCCGATCCTGGAGGAATGCAGGAACATCCGTTTGAGCCCCTGCTTCGCCAGTGCCTTGTTCAGCGCGAAATCGCCGTATTTGTCGTCGCCCAGGATCGGATACCCCAGATGGGACAGATGAACCCGGATCTGGTGGGTGCGTCCCGTTTTCAGTTCGGCATCCAGCAGGCTGTAAGGGCCGACACGGCGCTCCAGGCGGAAAATCGTGATCGCGGCATCACCCGCGGGACCGACATTGACCTTCCGCTCCCCCGAGGCACGCACCTTTTTTTCCAATGGCAGGTCAACGACGCGCTTGCGTTCCTTCCACAAACCTTTGACCAATGCGAAATAGTGTTTTGACACTTCGCCGGCCTGCATCTGGCGGTGCAGTTCGACCAGTGCCGACCTTTTTTTCGCCAGCATCAGCACACCCGAGGTTTCGCGGTCGATGCGATGCACCAGTTCCAGGAAAGCGTGCCTGGGCCGGGTCTGGCGCAGCGCCTCGATCACGCCGAAACTGACGCCGCTGCCGCCGTGCACCGCCAGGCCGGCCGGCTTGTCGATGACCAGCATGGCCTCGTCCTCGAACAGCACCGCGGGCCTGAATCCTGAAGCCGCGGCCACGGCCGGGCGTTCCGCCGGTTGCGCCACCCGTATCGGCGGAATCCTCAGTTCGTCGCCCGGCTGCAGCCGGTAATCCGGCCCGATCCGGCGGCTGTTGACCCGGACTTCGCCGCTGCGCAGGATCCGGTAAACATGGCTCTTCGGCACCCCTTTCAGCCGCCGCATCAGATAGTTGTCGATGCGCTGGCCGGCCGAGTCCTCGCCGACGGGCTGCCGCAATGTGGAATCTTTACTTAACTTGTTCATTTACTTATACTTCTTGTGGCTACACTCTTGGCGGACAACGCGGATGCCGAAACCGGCACCTGGGCCCGAGCCCGACGCGAAGGAATTCCGGAACTGGTGTGCCCTGCAATGGCTGCCCCCGATACGCGAATGCGGCAAAGGCGCTGTT
>JAEYXO010000117.1 GCA_023431245.1 Pseudomonadota bacterium
CGGTCGCTGGAGCCCATTTCGTGCAGCAGTTCCAGGCATTCCTTCATTTCGTGGATGCGCCGCTCGCAGTGCACCGCGGTGCCGCCGATGTAGCGGCGGATGATTTTCTGGAAGGGGATGTCGTTGAAGGTGACCGAGCAGTCCTCGACCACTTCATCGAGGATGTTGCAGCGGCGCGCCGCCTCCATGGTTTCGAGCAGGAGCGAGGCCAGCCCCTTCATCAGCACGCTGCGGATCAGTTTCATCGCGCTGGCGTCGCCGGGATTGGTGCCGACGACATTGATGACCATGCCGTGGGGCGTCATGCGGTCGCGGAATTCCGCGGCATGCCGGCCGCTGGCGACAAAGGGCACCTTCAGGCCCATGATGTCCACCGGACCCATGATCGAGGCATCGACGAATTTCGCGGCGTCGCCGACCAGCGCGGCGGCCTGTTCCATCGCCTTCGCCGAGTTGCTGCTGGCATCGACGTAGAGGTGGTCGGGGCGCAGGTGCTTGAGGATTTTTTTCAGCGCCGGCACCGCGGACTTGCCCGGCGTCAGCGAGATGATGATGTCGGTTTTACGGGCCAGCGCACCGACGGTTTTGGTCAGCGTGACGCCGGCGGCCTCGGCGCGCTGCCAGACCAGGTCGCCGGGCTGTGCCTTGGCGCCGCTGCGGCTGTAGCCGAGGATGTTGCTGAAGCCGGCCTGCCTGAAATCCTTCGCGAGGCGGGCGGCGGCTTCGCCGAAGCCGAGCAGGCCGAGGCGGGGTAGTGCGGTCGTGGTGTTCATGGCGTCATTCCGGGAGGTTGTTCATGCAAAACGGGGGGCAATGATAAGGCCTGCGGCCGTGCCGGCCGGCGGCGCGTCCAGACTATGGTTCTCCGAGGGCTTCGAGTTCGGCATGGGCTTCGAGCCAGCGCTGCTCGGCGGCATCGATGTCCTGCGCGAGTTGCTGCTGTTTGGCCGTGAGTTCGCGCAGGCGCGCCGGATCGGGGCTGGCATAAAACGCCGGGTCGGCGAGCTGGGCGTCGATGCGCTGTTTTTCCTGCTGCCATTGAGCGAGGTTTTTTTCCAGCGTGCCGGTTTCCTTCAGCAGCGGCCGCCGCGCCGCGAGTTTCTGCTGGCGTTCCGCGGCTGCGGATTCGCGCGCCTCGCGCCGCGCCGCCTTGTCCTGGTTTAGCGCCGCGCCCCCGGCGGCGGACTGTGCGGCGCGGTGGGCCGCCAGCCAGGCGATGTAATCCTCGACCGTGCCGTCGAAGGGGTCGACGCGGCCGTCGCAGACCCGCAGGAAATCGTCGCAGACGGTGCGCAGCAGCGCGCGGTCGTGAGACACCAGCACCAGGCTGCCCTCGTATTCGGCGAGCGCCGCGGTCAGTGCCTGGCGCATTTCAAGGTCGAGGTGGTTGGTCGGCTCGTCGAGCAGCAGCAGGTTGGGGCGGCGGCGCACCAGCAGCGCCAGCGCCAGCCGCGATTTTTCGCCGCCGGAGAAGGGCGCCACCGGGCTGTCGGCCATGGCGCCGCGGAAGTCAAAACCGCCGAGATAGTCGCGCAGTTCCTGCTCCCGGGTCTGCGGTTCCTCGCGCAGCAGGTGCTGCAGCGGCGACTCATCGGGGCGCAGCTGTTCGAGCTGGTGCTGGGCGAAGTAGCCGATGGCGAGGCCGCGGCCTTCGCTGCGGCGGCCGGCGGCCGGCTGCAGCCCTCCGGCGAGCAGCTTGATCAGTGTCGACTTGCCGGCGCCGTTGGGTCCGAGCAGGCCGATGCGTGCGCCCGGGCGCAGCACCAGTTCCACGTTCTCGAGCACGCGGCGCTCGCCGTACTGCACCGACACGCGGTCCAGCGCAAGCAGGGTGTCGGGCGAACGTTCGGGCCGCGGGAAATGGAAATCGAAGGGCGCATCGACGTGGGCCGCGGCGATGCGCTCCATCCGCGCCAGCGCCTTCAGCCGGCTCTGCGCCTGTTTCGCCTTGGTCGCCTTGGCGCGGAAGCGGGCGACGAAGGATTCCATGTGGGCGATCACCCGCGCCTGCTTTTCGAAATTTGCCTGCTGCGCGGCGAGCTGGGCGGCGCGCGCGTCCTCGAAGGCCGAGTAGTTGCCGGTGTAGAGGGTCAGCCTGGCCGACTGGATATGCGCGATATGGGTCACGCAGCCGTCGAGGAAATCACGGTCGTGCGACACCACCAGCAGCGTGCCGCGGTAGTTTGACAGCCACTGCTCGAGCCAGACCACGGCGTCGAGGTCGAGGTGGTTGGTCGGTTCGTCGAGCAGCAGCAGGTCGGCGCGGGAGACCAGCGCCTGCGCCAGATTGAGCCGCATGCGCCAGCCGCCGGAGAACTCGCGCACCGGGCGGGCGAAATCGGCATCGCTGAAGCCGAGGCCGGCGAGCAGCGCCGCGGCGCGCGAGCGCGCGCTCCAGCCGCCGATGTCCTGCATGCGCGCATGGAGCTCGGCGATCCGCTCTCCGGCATGGGTGTTTTCGGCCGCGGCCAGCGCTGCTTCGATCGCGCGCAACTCGGTGTCGCCGTCGAGCACGCATTCGATGGCGGGGGTGTCCAGCGCCGGGGTTTCCTGGGAGACCGAGGCGATGCGCCAGGCCGCGGGAATGTCGCAGTCGCCGCGTTCGGGCGCCAGTTCCCCGCGCAGCAGCGCAAACAGGCTCGATTTGCCGCTGCCGTTGGCGCCGGTGAGGCCGACGCGCCAGCCGGCATGGATCTGCAGAGTGGCATCGGCGACAAGTTCACGTGCGCCGCGGGCGAGGGTCAGGTTGCGGAACTGGATCATGTTGCGGGAAACGGATTGAAAAGCGGCCCCGCGGGTTGCCCCGCGAGGCCGTCGATACCGCTATTGTAACGGGGTCGCGCTACCGGGTCAGTCGGCCTTGACGTTGGCAGCCTTGACTACCTCGGCCCATTCGACGACTTCGCGCTTGAGCAGCGCGTAGAACTCTTCCGGCGTGCCGCCGGCCGGCTCGAGCCCGTCCAGGGCGATACGTTTGGCAAACTCCGGATCCTTGATTGCCTTGTTGATTTCCGAGTTCAGCCGATCGATGACGGGTTTCGGCGTGCCCTTGGGCGCGATCACACCGTGCCAGTTGTTGACCTGGTAGTTGATGCCGCTTTCCATCACCGTCGGGACGTTAGGGAGCGCGGGCAGGCGCTTGGGCGAGGACACCGCAAGCCCTTTGAGGCGCCCGTTCTGCATGTGGCCGATGACCGCTGACACCGCACCGATCATCATTTGCGTATTGCCGGCGATGGTGTCGATTACGCCAGGGCCCGTGCCCTTATACGGGATGTGAGTGATCTTGATGCCGGTGCGCATGGCAAACAGTTCGGCTGAGAGGTGTGTGATGCCGCCGTTGCCGGTGCTGGCGTAGTTGAGTTGTCCCGGCTTCGCCTTGGCGATGGCCACCAATTCCTTGACGGTCTTGACTGGCAACGAAGGATGTACGGTGACAACATAGGGGCCGTTCTCAGTCTGGATCACCGAGGCCATGTCGTTCAGGGGATCGTATTTCAGGTTCTTGTAGAGGCTGGGCGAGGTGGTGTAACTGCCCGAGATCAGCAGCAGCGTGTAACCGTCGGCCGGTGACTTGAGTGCGATTTCACTGCCCAGCGTGCTGCCGGCGCCAGGCCGGTTGTCGACAACGAACTGCTGGTTCATGGCCTTTGTAAGTGGCGGTGCGATCTGGCGCGCGATGAAGTCGGAGCCGCCACCGGGCGCGAAAGGCACGATGATGCGTACGGTTTTTGCAGGGTAATTTTGTGCATGCGCAGCGCCACCCAGCATGCACATCAGAGCGGCGGCCAAGACGCGGGTATTCATGTTCATGGGGGATCTCCTTGGGTTGGTGGAGCGGTGCGGATTTTTATCTTGTGGTACCGATATCCGGTCTGCGCATCTTACAGCGGGGCGGGCAATAGTTTTTGCGCGAGCATTGCGTGCCGTTTGCGGGGGTGCAATGCGTTCCACAGTGCGGTATCCTTGAGGGCGCTGCATACATAATCAGACAGGAGGAAAGCATGAGTTTTATTTCCGGATTCCGAAAGAAGTTACCCTTGTTGCTGGTCGCGCTTGGCGTGGCATTCCCGGCCGCGGCGCAGAATGTCAATGAGTATCCGAACCGTCCCGTGCGCATCGTCACGCCGGCGGCTCCGGGCGGCACCACCGATTTCCTGGCGCGACTGCTGGCCAATCACCTGTCGAAAGCCTGGAATCAGCAGGCCATCGTCGACAACCGCGGCAGTGCTTCCGGCGTCAACGGCGCGCAGATCGTCAAGGAAGCCGCGCCCGACGGCTACACGCTGTTCATTCCCTACCACCAGCACACCGTGAATGCGGCCCTGATCTCCAAGCTGCCGTATCACGCGGTGAACGATTTCACGGCGATTACGCAGATGACAGCGGGCGGTTTGCTGCTGGTCGTCAATCCCTCGCATCCGGCGAAGACCGCCAAGGATTTCGTCCAGTGGGCGAAGTCCACCAAGGA
>JAEYXO010000352.1 GCA_023431245.1 Pseudomonadota bacterium
CGTTTTGCCGGGGACGATGACCTGTGGACGCTGCTCGATCGCCACGGCGCGGTGCCGCTGCCGCCGTACATCGGACACAAGCCGGATGCCGGGGACGAGGCGCGCTACCAGACCGTTTACGCGAAAAACCCCGGCGCCGTCGCTGCACCGACTGCAGGCCTGCATTTCGACGAGGACATCCTCGCCGCGTTGCGCGCGAAAGGCGTCGGCATCGCGACGCTGACACTGCATGTCGGCGCCGGCACCTTCCAGCCGGTGCGGGTGCAGGACCTCTCCGAACACCGCATGCACAGCGAGTGGTACAGCCTGCCGCAGGCGACCGTCGATGCGTTGCGCACGACCCGCGCCGGCGGCGGCCGCGTGGTCGCCGTCGGCACCACCAGCCTGCGCGCCCTGGAGAGCGCCGCCGCGGCCGGTGATCCCGTTGCGGGCGCGGCCGAGACCGCGCTGTTCGTGCTGCCCGGCTACCGCTTCCGTATCGTCGACCGCCTGGTCACCAATTTCCACCTGTCGCGCTCGACGCTGCTGATGCTGGTGTCGGCTTTCGGCGGCATCGACAACATCCGCCGCGCCTATCGGCATGCCATTGCGCAGCGCTACCGTTTTTTCAGTTATGGTGACGCGATGCTGATCGATCGCGCGCCGGAACAGTGAGCCCCATGCAATTCAAGCTTACCGCCAGTGACGGCGCGGCGCGCTGCGGCGTGCTCGAAACCGCGCACGGCGCCGTCGAAACCCCGGTGTTCATGCCGGTGGGCACCTACGGCGCAGTCAAGGGCATGGCGCCCGAGGAACTGCGCGGCCTCGGCGCACGGATCGTGCTCGGCAATACCTTCCATCTGTGGCTGAGGCCGGGGCTCGAGGTCATCGCCGCCCACGGCGGCCTGCACCGCTTCATGGGCTGGGACGGGCCGATCCTGACCGACTCCGGCGGTTTCCAGGTGTTCAGCCTCGGCGAGTTGCGGAAAATCAGCGAGGAGGGCGTCAAGTTCCAGTCGCCGGTCAACGGCGATGCCTGCTTCCTGACGCCGGAGGAGTCGATGCGCATCCAGCGCGTGCTCAATTCCGACATCGTGATGGCCTTCGACGAATGCACGCCGTATCCGGCCGATCGCGCGCAGGCGCGGGCCTCGATGGAGCTGTCGATGCGCTGGGCGGTGCGCAGCAAGGCGGCACATGCCGGCAATCCCAATGCGCTGTTCGGCATCGTCCAGGGCGGCATGTACGAGGACCTGCGCGACGAGTCGCTGGCGGCGCTGACGGGCATCGGCTTCGACGGTTATGCCATCGGCGGCCTGTCGGTGGGCGAACCCAAGGACGACATGCTGCGCATCCTGCGCCACACCGCGCCGCGGCTGCCGGCGGAGCGGCCGCGCTACCTGATGGGCGTCGGCACGCCGGCCGACATCGTCGCCGCAGTCAGTGCCGGCATCGACATGTTCGATTGCGTGCTGCCCACCCGCAACGCCCGCAACGGCTGGCTCTACACCCGCCGCGGCGTGATCAAGCTGCGCAATGCCCGTTACCGCGACGACCTCTCTCCGCTGGACCCGGATTGTGCCTGTTACACCTGCCGCAACTTCACCCGCGCCTACCTCCACCACCTGCAAAGAGTGAACGAAATGCTGGGTGCCCGGCTCAATACCCTCCACAACCTGCACTACTACCAGGAACTGATGCGCGGGCTGCGGGGGGCGATCGCGGCCGGGCGGCTCGCCGGCTTCGCCGCGGAAGTGGCCGAAATGAGCGGTCAAAATGAGGGGAAATGATGTTAAAATACAACACTTTGACGAAGCGTCCGGAGTCCGGCATCCGCCGGTTTGAGGCGCCCCATTTCCGCAACGGAGGTTTACCGTGTTGATCAGTCCCGCTTGGGCACAGGCCCCGGCTGCCGCGCAGGGCGGCGGTATCGAAAGCATGCTGCTTATCCTCGCGATGTTCGCCGTGCTCTATTTCCTGATGATCCGGCCGCAGATGAAGCGCGCCAAGGAGCACAAGACGATGGTCGACGCGCTGCAGAAGGGTGACGAAGTGATCACCGCCGGCGGCATCCTCGGCCGCATCACCAGGGTCGACGACCAGTACATCACCGTCGGCGTCGCCGAAGGCGTCGAGATGCAGATGCAGCGCCACGCCGTCCAGACCGTGCTGCCCAAGGGCACGATCAAGAACATTCAATGAACTCCTGAGCACCTGAAGCCTTGACGGCGCAAAAGGGCGGCCCGGCCCTTTTGCACCCGCCGGCCTTCATCGCTCCGTTTCCACTGCGTCCATCCCTGTGCGGCTCCATACATGAACCGTTATCCCCTCTGGAAAAACCTGCTGGTTCTTGCCACCATCGTGATCGGGCTGCTCTACACGCTGCCCAATTTTTACGGCGAAGTGCCGGCGGTGCAGGTTTCCCCGCTGCGCAGCAACCTGAAGGTCGACGCGGCCCTGATGGAGCGCATCGAAGGCGTGCTGAAAAAGGCCGAACTCAGCGCGGAAGGCATTGAACTCGACGCGACCAGCGTCAAGGCGCGCTTCGAGTCGACCGACGACCAGATCAGGGCGAAGGACGCCGTCCAGGCGGCACTGGGCGAGGACTACGTGGTGGCGCTCAACCTGCTGTCACGCAGCCCGCATTGGCTGACCTCGATCGGCGCGCTGCCGATGTACCTGGGCCTCGACCTGCGCGGCGGCGTGCATTTCCTGATGCAGGTCGACATGAAATCGGCGCTGACCAAGCAGCTGGAGGCGTACACCAACGACATCCGCAGCCTGCTGCGCGAGCAGCGCATCCAGTATTCGG
>JAEYXO010000055.1 GCA_023431245.1 Pseudomonadota bacterium
GGTCTGCGTCGCCTCCAGCCTGCTGATGCTGGTCACCGTCTACGAGAGCCAGTGCTTCCAGCCCACGGGCAATTCGCGGGTGGTGGTGGACCCGACGCGGATGGCCCAGGGCATCATGACCGGCATCGGCTTCCTCGGCGCCGGCGTGATCATGAAGGACGGTCTGTCGGTGCGCGGCCTGACCACCGCGGCCTCGATCTGGATCACCTCGGCCATCGGCATCCTCGTCGGCATCGGCTTCTACATCCCAGCCGCACTGGCCACCGTGCTGACACTGGGCACGCTGTCCGGCTTCCGCTGGATCGAGGGCCGCATGCGCACCGAGCAATACGCGATCTTCAGCGTGCGCCTGAACCGCGGCCACGACATGGGCGAGGACGAATTGCGCAGGCTGGTCACCCAGCACGGCTTCAGTGTCGCCCACGTCACCTACCGCCTGCGCGACGGGGGCGAGAACTTCGAATACCGCATGGCGCTGCGCACGCTCGACACGCGCAACCTGCGGGCGCTGGCGAACGCGCTGTCCAGCATCGAGGCCGTCAAGGGCTTCCAGATCACCCCCACCAACGACTGAACGAGACTGCATGGCGCATCCGGCACCCGCCGTCCATCCGGTCTCCGGCTGCGGCGCGAAAGGTCCGGCCTGCTTCGTCGTCGAAACCGGCGGCGCGCGGCTGATGCTCGACCTGGGGTACGGGCCGCAGCCCGGGCTGTGGCCGGATGTCGATGCCGTCGGCCATGTCGACGCACTGCTGCTGTCCCACGGCCATGCCGACCATGCGGGCGGCCTCAAGCTGCGCCCGAAAATCGGCAACCCGCCGGTATGGGCCACCGCCACCGTCGCGCGCGGGCTGCCGCCCGACATCAAGGCGCATCCGCTGCCGCTGCAGGGCGTCACCGACGTGCTCGGCGTGCCGGTGCGGACCGGGCGTTCGGGCCACGCCCCCGGCGGCGTCTGGCTGCAGCTCGGTGTCGGCGACGGTCTGCTCTACATGGGCGACAACTGCAGCGAATCGGCGCTCTATGCCTGGGATGCGCCACCGCCGTCGGCCACCGTCATCGTCGACGCCTCCTACGGCGACTACGACCTGCCGCTCGCCAAATGCCAGGCCCGGCTGGCGCCGTTCATCGATGCCGGTGCGCTGCTGCTGCCGGTGCCGGAAAACGGCCGCGGCCCGGAGATCGCGCTCCATCTGCATGACAGCGGCCGGCCGCTGCCGCAGCTCGGCGCGGTGATGCGCAATGCGCTGGAACGCCTTGCGGGCATCGACCGCGGCTGCCTGCGCGAAGGCGTCGCCGACCGGCTTGCCGCCATCGCCGCCACTGCGCCGCCGCTCAACGGGCCGCGCGGCGTGATGCTGGTCAGCCGCGCCGACGGCCTGTCCGGCGACGCGGCACGGCTGCTCGCGGAATGGGAGTCCGGCAGCGAGCCGGCGATCGTGTTCACCGGTTACCTGCCGCCGGGAACGCCGGCGCAAAAGCTGACCGACAGCGGCCGCGCCCGCTACCTGCGCTGGAACGTGCATCCGCGGCTGTCCGACAATGCGGCACTGGTGAAGGCCGCCGGCGCGCACAACGTGCTGCCGGCCTTCGGCGACGCCCGCCATCTCGCGGCCTGGCAGCGCGCCTTTGCACCGGCGCGGGTCATCACCGAAGGGCGGGTTGCGCTGTGAATGCCGCGCCGCTGCTCGCCGGGCCCTTCCTGTTCCTGCGCCACGGTGAAACCGAGAACAACCGCCTCGGGCTGGTCGCCGGTGCCAGCGACGTGCCGCTGAACGCGACCGGGCAGGCACAGGCCCGCGCCGCGGCACAGCGGCTGATCACCAGCGGCGCCGATGCCATCTGGTCGAGCCCGCTGCAGCGGGCTCGCGACCCCGCGGGCTGCGTCGCGCAGGCGCTGGGGCTGCCGGTGGTGGTCGTGCCCGAACTCGCCGAGCGCAACTGGGGCGAACTCGAGGGCCGGCCGCGCGAACTGCGGCAGCGCGGCGTCACGCCCCCCGGCGGCGAAAGCCTGGACGATTTCAGCGCGCGCACGCTGCGCGGACTGCGGCTGATCGCGTCGAGCCGCCTGCCGCTGATCGTCGCGCACTCCGGCACCTTCCGCGTGCTGGGCGCATGGCTGGGTTTGCCGGCACAGGCGGCACCGGTGGCCAACAGCCTGCCACTGCAACTGTCGCCGGCGCCGGATGGCAGCTGGCGCTGCGCTCCGCTTTAACACCGCACCGGCCTCCCCTGCAGCGGCCCGCATCCGGGGGAACCGCGATAAAATGCCCCGATCAAGCTGCCTCGTCATCGGCCGCGGCGCCCATGCCGGCGCCGGTACGCCGCAAGAATCCAGTGCGCATCGGCGGAGGAACCGGCGCAAGGACAGGCGCCGGTGAAAACACTCCGGCTGAAATTCGAACAAACAACGCAACAACGACAGGAAAGCACTGATGAGCAAGAGCATGGAACGTTCAACCACCCGCATGCGCGCGCTGCTGGCGCGCCCCGGCTGCCTCGTCGCCCCCGGCGTCGCGGATGCGTTTGCCGCGCGGATGGTCAAAATGGAAGGCTTCGAAGCCGTCTACATGACCGGCTTCGGTACCACGCTGAGCCGGCTGGGCATGCCCGACGTCGGCCTGCTGACCGCCAATGAAATGATCGACAACGCCAGCCGCATCGTCGATGCCTCGGGACTGCCGGTGATCGCCGATGCCGACACCGGCTACGGCAATGCCATCAACACGCGGCGCACCATCCGCGATTACGAAAAGGCCGGGGTTGCCGGCGTGCACCTGGAAGACCAGGCCTGGCCCAAGCGCTGCGGCCACCTCGCCGGCAAACGCGTGATCCCGACCGCGGAAATGGTCGGCAAGATCAAGGCAGCCTGCGACGCGCGACGCGATGACGATTTCGTGATCATCACCCGCACCGACGCGATTGCCGTCGAAGGCATGGACGCCGCGCTGGAACGCGGCGAACGCTACCGCGAGGCCGGCGCCGACGTGCTGTTCATCGAAGCGCCGGTGGGACGTGAACAGGTCGAGATCGTCTCGAAACGCTTCAAGGGCGTGCCGCTGCTCTACAACATGGCCTCCAGCGGCAAGACGCCGGACCTGCCCGCGGACGAACTGGGCAAACTCGGATTCAAGATCGCGATTTATCCGAACTGGGTCATGCTCGCGGCGATTCCGGCGATGCAGAACCTGCTGCGCGAACTGAAAAAGACCGGCTCCATCGCCCACATGCGCAGCAAGGTCGCGGACTTCAAACTGTTCACCGACATCGCGGGTCTGCCGGAAATCCAGGAACTGGAAAAACTCTACGGCCTGCCGGAAGACCAGCGCGCTGCGCTGTGATTATCTAAGTATTTGTTTTTATTGGATATTTAATGACTCCTCCGCGCACCCTGTTTGACAAGATCTGGGACAGCCATGTGATCACCGAACGTCCCGGCGGTGATGCCCTGCTGCACATCGACCGCAACTTCGTGCATGAAGGCTCCTTCCACGCCTTCGGCGCGCTGGCGAAGGAGGGCCGCAAGGTGCGCAAGCCGCGGCAGAACTTCGCGGTGGCCGACCATTACGTGCCGACCGTCGGCCGCGAACGCGGGCTGGATGCCGCCGAGGATGCCGACGCGCGGCACATGATCCAGCTGCTCGAGGAAAACTGCCGCGTCAACGGCGTCGCCCATTTCGGCATGGACGACGAACGCCAGGGTATCGTCCACGTGATCGGCCCCGAACTCGGCATCACGCAGCCGGGACTGACCATCACCTGCGGCGATTCGCATACCTCCACCCACGGCGCGCTCGGCGCCTACGCGTTCGGCACCGGCGCCTCGCAGCTGAAGCAGATCCTCGCCACGCAGTGCCTGTGGCTGAAAAAACCGAAAACGCTGCGCGTGACCGTCAACGGGCGCCTCGGCCCGGCCGTCACCGGCAAGGACGTGGTGCTGGCGATCATCGCCAAAATCGGCACTGCCGGCGCCACCGGCCATGTCATCGAGTTCGCGGGGCCGGCGATCCGCGGCCTCAGCATCGAGGGCCGGCTGACGGTATGCAACATGGCGATCGAAGCCGGCGGCCGCGCCGGCATGATCGCGCCGGACGATGCGGTCTACGAATACCTGCACGGCCGCGAATACGCGCCGAAAGGCGCCGACTGGGACCGCGCGCTGGCACAGTGGCGCGCGCTGCCGAGCGACGAGGGCGCGCGCTTCGACCGCGAAGTGACGCTCGACGGCGCCGCGCTGGAACCGATGCTGACCTGGGGCACCAGCCCGGAGGAGGCCCTGCCGGTCTCCGGCCGCATCCCCGATCCGCAGTCGCTGGGCGACGCCGACAAGCGCGCGCATGCGCTGCAGGCGCTGGCCTACATGGATCTCAAGCCCGGCATGGCGCTGACCGACATCCGCATCGACCGCGCCTTCATCGGCAGCTGCACCAACGGCCGCATCGAGGACCTGCGCGCCGCCGCGGCGGTGCTGAAAGGCCGCAAGTCGATGATCCCGGCCTGGATTTCGCCGGGCTCGACCCCGCTGAAGGCGCAGGCCGAGGCCGAGGGGCTGCATCGCATCTTCCTCGAGGCCGGCGTCGAGTGGCGCGCCTCAGGCTGTTCGAGCTGCGCGGCGATGAACGGCGACAAGGTGCCGCCGGGCCTGCGCTGCGCCTCGACCTCCAACCGGAATTTCGAGGGCCGCCAGGGCAAGGGCGCGCGCACCCACCTGATGAGCCCGGCGATGGCCGCCGCGGCGATGGTCACCGGCCGCGTCACCGACGTGCGCACCCTGCTTTCGGGACACTGAGATGAAACCCTTCACCACGCTCACCGCGGTCGCCGCGCCGATCGACATGGCGAACATCGACACCGACCGCCTCATCCCGGTGCGTTTCCTGCGCAAGCTGCGCAACGAAAAGGCCGGCTACGACCCCTATCTCTTCCACGACATGCGCTTCGACAACAACGGCAACGAGATTCCGGATTTCGTGCTCAACCGCCCGGCGTACCGCAAGGCGGGCATCCTCGTCGCCGGCGCCAATTTCGGCTGCGGCTCCTCGCGCGAGGGCGCGGTCTACGCGCTGCTCGACTACGGCATCCGCGCGGTGATCGCACCCTCCTTCGGCGACATCCACTACGCCAACGAGCTGCAGAACGGCATGCTGCCGGTGACGCTGCCCGAGGAAATCTGCCGCGGCCTGCGCAGCCAGCTGCAGGCGCAGCCCGGCGCGACGCTGGCCATCGACCTGCCGGCGCAGACGGTCACCGACACCGAAGGCACGGCGCATCCCTTCATGATCGATGCGGTCTACAAGGAGCGCCTGCTGAAGGGACTCGACGACATCGGCCTCGTGCTGGAGAACACACCGGCCATCGAGGGTTTCGAAAAGAACTACCACGCCGAGCGGCCCTGGCTCGCCTGAGCGGACGACGGCACCCGGAGTTTCCATGCTGGTCAACAGCGTCGCCTACAAGGACGGAAAAAAGGTCGCCGATGTCGCGCAGGAGGAGATCCACACCTGGCTCGCGCGCAACGACGGCATCCTGTGGGTGGCCGTGCGCGACCCGGAGCCGCACGAACTCGAGAAACTGGAACAACAGTTCGATCTGCATCCGCTGGCGGTGGAGGACGCCCGCCACGGGCACCAGCGGCCGAAATTCGAGGAGTACGGCGACTCGCTGTTTTTCGTGCTGCACATGCTGGAGCCGGACGGCGACGAGCTGCGTGTCGGCGAAGTCGACATCTTTGTCGCCCGCAACTACGTGCTGTCGGTGCGCAGCCGCAGCCAGCGCAACTTCCAGGACGTGCGCACCCGCTGCGAGCGCGAACCCGAGCTGATGCAGTACGGCACCGGCTACATCCTCTACGCGCTGATGGACGCAGTGGTGGACCGCTACTTCCCGATCCTCGATGACATCGAAACCCGGCTGGAGACGATCGAAGACCAGATCTTCGCCGGCACCTCGCCGCGCGCCAACATCGAGGCGCTCTACGACCTCAAGCAGAAACTGGTGACACTGAAACACGCGACCGCCCCGCTGCACGAAGCGGTCAGCAAGCTGCACGGCGGCCGCGTGCCGCAGCTGTGCGCGGGGCTGGGCGAATATTTCCGCGACGTCGCCGACCACCTCGGCCGCATCAACCAGAGCATCGACGCCGCGCGCGAGATGATCACCACCGCGATTTCGGTCAACCTGTCGCTGATCACGCTGCAGGAAAACGAGGTCACCAAGCGCCTCGCCGGTTACGCCGCACTGGTCGCGGTGCCGACGCTGATCGCCGGCATATACGGCATGAACTTCCAGCACATGCCCGAACTCGCCTGGACCTGGGGTTATCCGCTGGCGATCGCAGCGATGGTCGGCATCGACGCTTACCTGTTCTGGCGCTTCCGCAAGGCGAAGTGGCTGTAGCCTCCGCGGCCGTCATCGGCGGCGGTCCGGCCGGATTGATGGCCGCGGAAACCCTGCTCGCCGGCGGCATCCCGGTCGACCTCTACGACGCGATGCCTTCGGTCGGGCGCAAATTCCTGCTCGCCGGCAAGGGCGGCCTCAACCTCACCCATGCCGAAGCGGCGGATAAATTCATGCCCCGCTACGGCGCCCGCCGGCCGCAGCT
>JAEYXO010000088.1 GCA_023431245.1 Pseudomonadota bacterium
GGCCGCGCTTGGCGGCATGGTCTGTGCCGCCCCCGCCGAAATGGTGCCAGCGGTTTTCCTCGCGCAGCGCGCTGATCACGCGCAGGGCCGGCCAGGTGCCGATTTCCTGGAGCACGAATTCAACGCGTGCATCGGGCAGCAGGCGCGGCAATGCGGCGCCGAGGCTGCCGCGCACCGTGTAGGCGACGGGCGCTGCGCCGCCCCCTGTCAGCGGCCGTTGCAGCGCGGCCTGCAGTGCCGCAACAGGCGCCGTGCCGACGCCGGGTTCGAGGATCAGCGTGTCCTTGCCGTGGGGGCCGAGCCCCGTATGCATGTCGATGGCGAACACGCGCTCCGCCGTGCCCAGATGCCGCCGCAGCCAGTCGATGAACAGCCGCGGTCCGGGCTGCAGTTCGGCGCCGCCGTAGAACAGCCCGCGTGGATAACGATGCTGGCCGTGGGCAATCGCCTGGCGCACCGCATGCACGCCGTGGCGCACACCGGCGGCCGCGAGGCGCAGCGCGAAGGCATCCCGCGCCGGCGGAGATGCCGGATTGAGCAGCGGATCCAGCCGTTTGTAGAGCGGTGGCGCGCCGGTCCAGATGCCGCTGTCGAGGTGGAAATTGCGGTTGAGGTCGACGTTGTGTTCGTTGGCGCGGCGCAGCCAGGCCATGCCGTGGGGATTGAACACGTGCAGCAGCACCAGCGCACCGTCGGCGGGGGGGCGCGGCGGTGCCGCGAGCAGCGCGAGTTGCGCCGCCGATCCGGCGAAAGCCTCCACGCCATGCACGCCGGTGACATGCAGCACGACGTTCCGGGGCTGCGGATTGCCCAGCCAGGCGAGGTCGATGGTCAGGGTTTCGTCGCGCGGACCGCGCGCGGCCAGCGGCAGCGCATCGAGCGTGGCGCCGGCACGCAGCGCCGCGGCACGGAAGCGCGCCCGCGCGCTGGCGTAATCCGGCGAAAAGAATCCCGCCGCGGTGTCTGCGCGCGGCAGCACCCGCTCAAGCGGCGGCGTAGTTTGCGCGCTCGAAATTGGCGCCACTGTCGAGCAAGCCGGTGAGGCGGATGCGCTGGCTCTTGCCGTCATGGTGGACGTCGAGCAGGCGGTTTGCCGCCCAGGTCCCCGGGACAAGCAGAATCGAGGGCGGTTCGCCGCCGGGTCCGGCGGCCAGCAGCAGGGCGCGGTCGTACGGCTGATCATTCTCCGCCGGGCGCGCCGCCACGGCAGTGGCCTTCGCGCGCAGCAAGCGGAAACCCAGCCAGGTCGCGCCCTCGGTGTCGACCGACAGGCGCTGCACGAAGCCGAGATAGGTGTTGCCGTTGGGGGCGACCAGGCCCAGCAGCTGGTTGTGCGTCAGCCGGGTGGTGTCCGAGGGCTTGCGGCAGAGTCCGAGGATGCCGGACGCGCTCTGGTTGGCGACGGTCCAGGTTTCCAGGGTGCGGCTGCGCACGGAGGCTTCGCCGACGCCGGGCCCGTCCACGCGCTCGAACCCGGCCATCTCGAAGCGCGCGCGCGACGACAGTCCGGTGTCGGGCGGCGCGAAGGGTTTGCCGCTGATGTTGAAATGCATGGCGGCCAGCGTGCCTGAGACCAGCACGTTGAAGGACACCGCCTTGCGTTCGTCGGCACGGCCGGTGCCGGGGGCAATCCAGTGCGAATGCAGGCCGAGCATCAGTTTTTCGCAGTCTTCGCGCGCGATCAGGCCGAGGCCGAGTTTCTCCGGACTCTGCGTTTTCAGCGCGATTGCGGTCTGGCGGAGTTTTTCGCCAAGCTGCTCGAGTTCGAGGTAACGCAGCTTGTCGCCCTTGAGGTTCTTCAGGCGGCGTGCGCCTTCCGACGATCCGAGATCGACCGCCAGCGTGGTATCGCTGCTCACCGCCGGAGCGGTGCGCGACAAACCGGCGAGCGCGACCCATTGCGCCAGCGCACGATCCACGGTGTTCATCTGCAGCAGCGACAGCGAGTCCGGGTTGGCGCGCTGGGTCAGCACGATCTGCAGGTAGGCGAGGTTGACGTTGCTGGCGCCGCCGCTTTCGCTGACCGGCGTGGTCGTGACTTCGGCGCTTTCGGCGAAGGCATACAGCCGGTGCAGCTGCTCCCACAGCGCGGCGGGGACCGCGTGGTAGGCGCGGTTGTGCGCGGTCATCGCAAAACCGGCGCAGCGCAGCGCGCGGTAACAGATGATTTCGGCGTGTTCGGCCAGTTCCGGGGCCGCCTCCGCCATGTCGGCGATCAGCGATTCATAGGCGTCCGCGGCGGCGCGCCAGAGCGAGATGCCGCGCTCGAAAATCTCGCGCGTGTCGCTGTCGAAAGGCACGGGTCTGCCCTGGTATTCGCGGCTGCGCGCATGCTGCGCTTCAAGCAGCGTGTCGCGCAGCGCTTCGAGCACGCGCAGGCGTTCGTTGCCGCTGATCCGCGCCTCGGCGAGCAGGCGCAGCTGGGTCAGCAGCTGGGCCTGGCGTTGCGCGGGACCGGCGGAGGCGAGCTGCGCGACAAACGCCGCTGCCGCTGCGGCATCGGATATTTTCAGCAGTCCCGTTGCGGCGCTCAAGCCGGTGGCCATTGCGTATTCCTCGGGTGTGAGGTACGCATTATTCGTAGCCGGATGGCGGGGGCGCAAGTGAATACCGCACATGTCGCCGAACCACGACAGCCTGCGCGTTCAGGGGTGTGCCAAATCGCACGTATCACAGCAATACCCTCTCGATGCCGCCGCTGTTGGCTTTCGAAACATAGTTTTCCAGCCATTGCGGCCCGAGCAGCCGGCGCGCCATTTCGACGACAATGTAGTCGGCCGCGATATCCGCGTCCCCGGCGTAGCGCGCGAGTCCCTGCAGGCAGGACGGGCAGGAGGTCAGCACCTTGACCGGGCCGTCCCCGGCGGATTCGCGCAGCTTTGCCGCGCCGCGGCGCAGTTCCTCTTCCTTGCGGAATCGTACCTGGGTCGAGATGTCAGGGCGCGTGACCGCCAGCGTGCCGGATTCGCCGCAGCAGCGTTCGCTGAGCGCGACCGGTGCCGCCATCAGCGTGTTCACGACTTTCATCGGCGCGTGGGTTTTCATCGGCGTGTGGCAGGGGTCATGATACATGTAGCGTTCACCGCTCACGCCGTCGAGTTTCACGCCGCGCTCGAGCAGGTATTCATGGATGTCGAGCAGGCGGCAGCCGGGGAAGATTTTCTCGAATTCGTATTTCTGCAGCTGGTCCATGCAGGTCCCGCAGGAGACGATCACGGTCCTGATGTCGAGGTAATTCAGCGTGTGTGCGACGCGGTGGAACAGCACGCGGTTGGCGGTGGTGATCGCCTGGCCCTTCGCCTCCTCGCCGGCGGCGGTCTGCGGATAACCGCAGCACAGGTAGCCCGGCGGCAGCACGGTCTGCACGCCGAGGTCGAACAGCATGGCCTGGGTCGCCAGCCCGACCTGGCTGAACAACCGCTCGGAGCCGCAGCCCGGGAAATAGAACACCGCATCCGAGTCCTCGCTGACCTTCGCCGGGTCGCGGATCACCGGCACCATGCGCGCATCCTCGATGTCGAGCAGCGCCCGCGAGGCCTTTTTCGGCAGGCCGCCGGGCATCGGCTTGTTGACGAAATGGATCACCTGCGCGCGCAGCGGCGGTTTGCCAACGGTCGCCGGCGGGCGCCGCGTCTGTGGTCCGGCCAGGCCTAGCGCCTTCGCCGCGCGGTGGCCCAGGCGCTGCGCGCGGTAGCCCCAGTCGATCATCAGCTTGCGCGCAATGTTGATGGTGCGCGGATCGGTGGCGTTGAGGAAGAACATCGAGGCCTTTGCGCCGGGGTTGAAGCGGCGCTTGCCGTGGCTGCGCAGGAAATTGCGCATCGCCATCGACACGTCGCCGAAGTCGATGTCGACCGGGCAGGGGCTGGCGCACTTGTGGCAGACCGTGCAGTGGTCGGCGACGTCGCCGAACTCGTCGAAGTGTTCGAGCGAGATGCCGCGCCGGGTCTGCTCCTCGTAGAGGAAGGCCTCGATCAGCAGGCTGGTGGCGAGGATCTTGTTGCGCGGGCTGTAGAGCAGGTTGGCGCGCGGCACGTGCGTCGCACACACCGGCTTGCACTTGCCGCAGCGCAGGCAGTCCTTGACCGAGTTGGCGATCGCGCCGGCGTCGGAATGCTCGAGGATCAGGCTTTCCGCGCCGAGCAGCGAGAAGCTCGGCGTGTAGGCATTGCCGAGGTCGGCGCCGGGCAGCAGCTTGCCCTTGTTGAAATGCCCCCCGGGGTCGACCTGGCGCTTGTAGGCGGCGAAGGCGGCGATGCGCTCCGGCGGCAGGAATTCGAGCTTGGTGATGCCGATGCCGTGCTCGCCGGAGATCACGCCATCCAGCGATTCCGCGAGCCGCATGATGCGCGCGACGGCTTCCGCGGCCTCCTGCAGCATCGCGTAATTGTCGGAGTTGACGGGGATGTTGGTGTGCACGTTGCCATCGCCGGCGTGCATGTGCAGCGCGACGAACACGCGGCCGCGCAGCGCCTGGCGGTGGGCGGCATCCACCGCTTCCATCACTTTCGCGAAGTGGCGGCCGTCGAAGAGGTCGGCGAGATGCGAACGAACCTCTTCTTTCCAGGACACGCGGATGCCGTGGTCCTGCAGGGCGCCAAACAGCGATGAATGATGAGCGATGAGCGATGAGTAAAAACGCCAGGTCTCATCGGGCCTGTCACGCAGATCCGTCAGGGCCGTGTCGATGTGGTCGAGCAGCCATTGCCAGCGGGTGCGCGCCTCCGCGATCACGGCACGTGCCCGCGCGGGGCGGTCGCCGATGACTTCGGCGGCGGATACACCGGGGTCGGGGCTCGCCACCGGAAGCTCGCCGGCAAGCACGGCTTCGACCGCATCGAGGATGCGCAGCTTGTTGCGGATCGACAGCTCGATGTTGATGCGCTCGATGCCGTCGGAGTAGTCGCCGAGCCGCTCCAGCGGAATCACCACGTCCTCGTTGATCTTGAAGGCGTTGGTGTGGCGGGCAATCGCGGCGGTGCGCGCACGGTCAAGCCAGAAGGTCTTGCGCGCTTCGGCGGAGACGGCGATGAAACCCTCGGCGCCGCGGGCATTGGCGATGCGCACGACCTGGGATGCGGCGGCAGCCACCGCGTCCTCGTTCTCGCCGACGATGTCGCCGACCAGCACCATTTTCGGGCGGCCGGCGCGGCGCGACTTCGTCGCGTAGCCGACGGCCTTCACGTAGCGCGCGTCGAGGTGTTCGAGGCCGGCGAGTATCGCGTCGGGATTGCCGTCGAGGTACTGCTTGATCTCGACGATCGAGGGCACGGCTTCGCGCACCGGACTGAAGAACTCCAGGCACACGGTGCGGATCGCCGGCGGCATGCGGTGCAGCACGAAGGTCGCCTGGGTGATGATGCCGTCGCAGCCCTCCTTCTGGATGCCGGGCAGCCCGCCGAGCACCTTGTCGGTGACGTCCTTGCCCAGCCCGCGCTTGCGGAATGTCGAGCCCGGGATTTCGAGGATCTGCGGCTCACCCTCGGGCGTTTTGCCGTCGCGGGCATAGCGCGTGATGCGGAAACGCGCGAGCGGGATGTCGTGGATCTTGCCGAGGTTGTGGTCCAGCCGCTCGACCCGCATCCAGCGCGCATCCGGCGTCACCATGGTCCAGGACGCGAGATTGTCCAGCGCGGTGCCCCAGAGCACGGCCTTCTTGCCGCCGGCGTTCATCGCGACGTTGCCGCCGATGCAGGAGGCGTCGGCCGAGGTCGGGTCGCAGGCGAACACCAGTCCGGCGGCCTCGGCGGCTTCCATCGCGCGCCGCGTGACCACGCCGGCGCCGCAGCGCAGTACCGGCACCGGCTGCGCGACGCCGGGCAGCGTGACCCGTTCGATCGCGGCGAGGGAGTCGAGTTTCTCGGTGTTAATCACCGCCGAATGCGGCGTCAGCGGGATCGCGCCGCCGGTGTAGCCGGTGCCGCCGCCGCGCGGGATGATCGTGAGGCCGAGCTCGATGCAGGCGCGCACGATCCCGGCGACTTCGTCCTCGCTGTCGGGGTTGATCACGACGAAGGGATACTCGACGCGCCAGTCGGTGGCATCCGTGACATGCGACACCCGCGCGAGGCCGTCGAACTGGATGTTGTCGCGCCGGGTCGCCCGCGACAGCCGGGCGAGGACCCGGCGGCGCAGCGCCCGCGTCTCCCCGAATTCCGCCTCGAAGCGATCCACCGCATCGCGCGCGGCGGCGAGGAGTGCCGCGACCCGCTGGTCGCCGGCGTCGCGACGCGCCTCGATGCCGTTCAGCCGTCCGCGCATGCCGTCGACCAGCGCCGACAGCCGCTTGCGGTTGCCGAGCAGGTCGTCCTCGATGTACGGGTTGCGCTTGACGACCCACATGTCGCCCAGCACTTCGTAGAGCATCTTCGCCGAGCGTCCGGTGCGCCGCTGCGCGCGCAGTTCATTCAGCAGGTCCCAGCGTTCGGCGCCGAGCAGCCGGATGACGATCTCGCGGTCGGAGAACGAAGTGTAGTTGTAGGGGATTTCCCGCAGGCGGGCAGTCATGGGAGCAGTGCGGAGTGCTGGGCGATGAATGATGAGCGGAGGTCCGCGGCGCGCGATGTAGGCAATGCGCGCAGGAGCCGCAGTTTAGCGCAACGCGGCCGGGCCGGCATTAGACGGCGAGCACGGCGATGACCCAGTAGCGGGCGAATTTGCCAGCGGCGATGAACAGCGTGGACCACCAGGGATTGAGCCGCAGCCAGCCCGCGGCCACGCACAGCGGGTCGCCGATCAGCGGCACCCAGGACAGCAGCAGCGCCGGGCTGCCCCAGCGTTGCACCGTGGGCAAACCCTTGAGTTGCGATTTCTGCGGGATCAGGCGGCCGATCAGGTAGGACGACAGTCCGCCGAGGGTGTTGCCGAGGGTGGCCACGGCCAGCATCAGCCACAGCCGGTCAGGGTGCAGTTTCAGCGCCCCGAACAGCACGGCTTCCGAGCCGCCGGGCAGCAGGGTGGCCGCCAGGAAGCTGCTGGCGAAGAGGGCGGTCAGCGTGGTCGAGGCGTCCAAGGTCGGCCGGCGGGGGTCATCGTGATTTGAACAAGGCGCCGGGGTTCATTAAACTCCCGGACTCTCCGGACGCCCCATGCGGGGGCCGGCAGCCGCGGAAATGACGGAAGCCCATTGATTCCATGGGCGCACTGATCTTTGAAGAATACCGCAGACTGCAAGGATTGTTGCGTCGGTTGTTGACACAGTTGTCATTCAAACATCGAAAGACCCTAAAAAGGAAAGCAACATGAGTTATGCCATTGATTTTCCCGGCGTTGTCACGCTCCCCGTGGTCGAGAGCAACAAGGCCTTCCCGGTCGGCCGCATCTACTGCGTCGGCCGCAACTACGCCGAACACGCGCGCGAGATGGGCCATGACCCCGACCGCGAGCCGCCGTTTTTCTTCATGAAGCCGGCCGATGCGATCGTCCCCAACGGCGCGACGATTCCCTATCCGCAGATGACCAAGGATGTGCACCACGAAATCGAGATGATCGTCGCCATCGGCAAGGGTGGCGCCAACATTCCGGTGGAGAAGGCGCTCGACCACGTGTTCGGCTACGGCGTCGGCCTCGACATGACTCGCCGCGACCTGCAGGGCGAAGCCAAGAAAATGGGTCGCCCCTGGGAGATGGGCAAGGCCTTCGACAACTCCGCGCCCTGCACCGCGCTGAAGACCGTGGCGATGGTCGGCCACCCGGCGAAAGGCGCGATCTGGCTCAAGGTCAACGGCGAAGTGAAACAGAAGGGCGACCTGTCGGAGCTGATCTGGAACGTGCCGGAAACCATCGCCTACCTGTCGCAGCTGATCACGCTGCGTCCCGGCGACATCATCATGTCGGGCACGCCGGCGGGCGTCGGTCCGATCAAGCCGGGCGACAAGCTGGAAGGCCATGTCGACGGCGTCGGCGACCTGAC
>JAEYXO010000119.1 GCA_023431245.1 Pseudomonadota bacterium
GAATCCGCCTATGACCTGATCGTGGACGGACAGGCGGCGTTCAGCGCGGCCGATGCGCTGGCCGGCCTGAAGGCGGCTTACGCCCGCGGCGAAACCGACGAATTCGTGAAAGCCACGGCCATTGTTCCGGCCGGCGCGGCGCCGCTGCGCATGAATGACGGCGACACCGCGGTGTTCATGAATTTCCGCTCCGACCGCGCACGCCAGATGACCGCGGCCCTCACCGATCCCGCCTTCGCCGGATTCGCGCGCAAACGCGTGCCCCGGCTCGGCTACTACTGCACGCTGACCGGCTACGGCGAGGACTTCAGCCACATCCCCGCGGCCTTCGGCCCGCAGCAGATCCGCGACGGCTTCGGTGAATACCTGTCGAAACAGGGGCTGCGCCAGCTGCGCATCGCCGAGACCGAGAAATACGCCCACGTCACCTATTTCTTCAACGGCGGGGTTGAGACTCCGTACCCCGGCGAAGACCGCGTGCTGGTGCCCTCGCCCAAGGTCGCGACCTATGACCTGCAGCCGGAGATGAGCGCGCGCGAAGTCACCGACAGGCTGGTGCAGGCCATCGAATCGCGCCGCTACGACGCCATCATCTGCAACTACGCCAACGGCGACATGGTCGGCCACACCGGCAACCTCGCCGCCGCGCCCCGCGCCATCGAGGTGCTCGACGAATGCATCGGACGCATCGTCGAGGCGATGCGCGGCATCGGCGGCGAAGTACTGATCACCGCGGACCACGGCAATGCCGAAACCATGCGCGACCAGGAATCGCAGCAGCCGCACACGGCACACACCCTGAACCTGGTGCCGCTGCTCTACATCGGGCGCAAGGCGCGCATCGCCGGCAACGGCGGCGCGCTGCAGGATGTCGCGCCGACGCTGCTGGCGATGATGGGGCTGCCGCAACCCGCCGAAATGACGGGGCGCCCGCTGATCGAGTTTGCGTGAAGCGGGTCGCGGGTCTGCTCATCGCCTGGCTGGCGCTGCCCGGCGCCGCGGCCGCCGCGACCGCGGGGCAGACGCAGGAGGAGTTGCGCGAGTTGCGCGCGCGCATCTCCGCACTGCAGAAAAAACTGGCCTCCGCCGAGGAAAGCCGCAGCGAGGCCTCCGATGCCCTGCGCGAATCGGAGCAGGCCATCTCGGAAGCCAATCGCGAGCTGCGCCAGCTTGCGCTGCAATCCCGGGAATCGACCGAAAAAATGTCGGCCTTGCGCAAGTCCGCGAACACCGCCGGCGCCGCGCTGGCTGGCCAGCAGGAACTCCTCGGCCGCATGCTGCGGCAGCAGTACCTGCAGGGCGAACCCGACGCGCTGCGCCTCGTGCTGGGCCGCGAAGACCCCAGTGCAATGGCACGCCAGCTGCATTACCTGTCGCATATTGCACGCGCCCGTGCACAGCTGGTCGACGGACTGCGCGCGAACCTGCGGGAAATCGAGCGCCTGCAGGCGGAAATCGCCGAGGAGGCGGCGGCCATCGCCCGCATCACCCGCGAACAGACCGCCCAGCGCGCCCGCCTCGAACGGGAAAAACGCGCCCGTGCCGGCGTGTTGTCCCGGCTGTCGCGCGACATCCAGAAACAGCAGCGCGAAATGCGCGCGATGCAGGCCAACGAGAACCGCCTGACCCGGTTGATCGACCAGCTTGCCCGGCTGGTGAGAAAACCGGCGGCGTCCGGGAAACCACGGCCCCGCAACGAAGCCCTGCCGTCCGGGACAGCCGACGGCAGCCCCTTTGCCGCCCTGCGCGGCAGGCTGGCTTTGCCGGTCCGCGGGGAACTTGGCGGCCGCTTCGGCAGTCCACGTGCAGACGGCGGCGTGACCTGGAAAGGCGTGTTCATCGCCGCCAAAGCGGGGGAAGACGTGCGGGCGGTGGCCGGCGGCCGGGTGGTCTATGCGGACTGGCTGCGCGGGTTCGGCAACCTGCTGATCGTTGACCATGGCGACAGCTACATGACGCTGTATGCCAACGCCGAGGCCCTGCTGAAACAGGTCGGCGACACGATCCGCGGCGGCGAGCCGGTGGCCACCGTGGGCAACAGCGGCGGCAACGCGGAATCGGGCTTATACTTTGAAATGCGGCATGAAGGACGGCCTTTTGACCCCTTGCAGTGGGTCCGTTTACGGTAGTGATCACAGCAGCCGCAAAGCGCGGCAGGAGCAGCAAATGCGCAGCAAACTCAGCCAGTTAAGCCTTGTCATCTGCGGCGTCCTGATCGGCGTCGCGATCAGCCTCAATTATTCCGCCGTCGCCCAGCGCAGCACACCGTCGGCGCTGCCGCTGCCGATCGAGGAATTGCGCGCCTTCACCGAGGTTTTCGGCCGCGTCAAAAGTGATTACGTCGAGCCGGTCGAGGACAGGAAACTGATCACCGAAGCCATCAACGGCATGCTGACGGGCCTTGATCCGCACTCCGCCTACCTCGACCAGGAGGCCTTCAAGGAGATGCAGGTCGGCACCCAGGGCGAATTCGGCGGCCTCGGCATCGAAGTCGGCATGGAGGACGGTTTCGTGCGCGTGGTGTCCCCGATCGACGATTCGCCCGCCTCCCGCGCCGGGATCAAGGCCGGCGACCTGATCGTCAAGCTCGATGAAACCTCGGTCAAGGGCATGACGCTCAATGACGCCGTCAAACGCATGCGCGGCAAGCCCAACACCCAGATCGTGCTCACCATCGTGCGCAAGGGCGAGCAGAAACCGATCGTCGTCACGCTGACCCGCGCGGTGATCAAGATCCAGAGCGTCAAGTCGACGCTGCTGGAACCCGGTTACGCCTATGTGCGCGTCAGCCAGTTCCAGGAACACACCGGCGACACGCTGGCACGCTCGGTCGAGCGGCTGTTCAAGGAAAACCAGGGGCCGATGAAGGGCCTGGTGCTGGACCTGCGCAACGACCCCGGCGGACTGCTCAACGGCGCGGTGGCGGTGTCCGCGGCCTTCCTGCCGAAGGATGCGCTGGTGGTCTACACCGACGGCCGCACCGAAGATGCCAGGATGAAACTCAACGCCAGTCCCGAGCACTACCTGCGCGGCCGCAACAAGGAGGATTTCCTCAAGCGTCTGCCGGCGGAAGCGAAGACCGTGCCGATGGTGGTGCTGGTCAACGGCGGATCGGCCTCGGCTTCGGAGATCGTCGCCGGCGCGCTGCAGGACCATGAGCGCGCGGTGGTGATGGGCCAGCAGACCTTCGGCAAGGGTTCGGTGCAGACCATCCTGCCGCTGGGCAACAACACCGCGATCAAGCTGACCACGGCGCGCTACTACACGCCCAAGGGCCGCTCGATCCAGGCACGGGGCATCGTGCCGGACATTCCGCTGGACGACGGCGTCAACGACCGCTCGGCGCTGAAACTGCGCGAAGCCGACCTGACCAAGCACCTGACCGAAGGGCAGGCCGAAAAACCGGCGGACAAGGCCGAAGCGGCGGCAAAGTCGGCGCAGAAATACGGCTTCACGCCGGCGCCGCGGCCGAAAGACGTCGATGAAAAGACCCTGCGCCCCGAACCCGGCCAGGTGGTCTCGCCCAACGACTACGAGCTGAACCAGGCGATCGCCTTCCTGAAAAGCCGTTCGGTCGCCAAGGCGAACTGACCGGCCTGCGGACCCTGCACAACGCCCGGCTCCACCGGGCGTTGTTGTTTTCGGCACCGCCAACCGCTAGATTCGCGCCATGGACGACCATCAACTGCTGCGCTACAGCCGGCATATCCTGCTGCCGGAAATCGGCATCGAGGGCCAGCAGCGGCTGCTCG
>JAEYXO010000130.1 GCA_023431245.1 Pseudomonadota bacterium
TCCGGGCGCAGCGGCAAGCCGCTGCATCCGACCAACCTGCATGTCAACAAGGCGCTGTTCCCCAACGACACGGTGCAGAGCCGGCTGCCGGATCCCGCCTGGCTCGAGCGCTGGCTCGACGAGCAGATCCGTTTCGACCGGGCCTGGGAGGACAAGGTGGTGAAGGTCATCCTGCACAACCTGTCACTGCTGTTCGGCCGCCGCTTTGAATCGGTGAAGGACCTCAACCGCTTCCGCAAGGACATCGCCGCCGCCTGAAGTTCCGCGGCCGCGGGTTTGTCGCGGCCTGCGCGGCCGCGTAGACTGCGGGGCCATGCACGACACTCCCGCCTTCGAACAGCACATCTGCGCCCCCGGCGAGGCCGCGGCGCGCGCCGCCGCGCTGCCGCGGCCGCTGGTGTTCACCAACGGCGTGTTCGACATCCTGCACCGCGGCCATGTCACCTACCTCGCCCAGGCGCGCGCGCTCGGCGCAAGCCTGGTGGTCGCGCTGAACAGCGATGCATCCGCGAAACGGCTCGGCAAGGGGCCTGACCGCCCGGTCAACACGCTGGCCGACCGCGCCGCGGTGGTGGCCGCACTGGCCGGCGTCGATCTGGTGACCTGGTTCGATGCCGACACGCCGCTGGAACTGATCCTGGCGCTGAAGCCGGAGGTGCTGGTCAAGGGCGGCGACTGGGCGCCGGAATCCATCGTCGGCGCGCGTGAAGTGAAAGGCTGGGGCGGCAGCGTGCATTCCATCGCTTTCGCCCATCAGCGTTCGACCACGGCACTGCTGCAACAGGTGCGTGCCCATCCCGTCGGTTAAGCGAGCACCCACCAACTTTCCGGTCATCCCCCCGGATTATTAGTAACTATTTGTTTTTATTGATGTTTTTATGATTTTGCCGGGACGGGACAGGGCGCCGCCCTGATTTCAGTCGCCGGAAAATCACGCTGCAACTCGGTCAGGCGTGCCACCGTGGGTGCATCAGGCTCGCGCAGGTAGAAGGTCACCTGCTTCAGCAGCTTCTCCCGCCGCACGATGACGGCCGAGCGCACGCCGCGCTGGCGCAGTCGCTCAAGCTCGGCCTTCGCCGCCTCCTCGTTCTTGAACAGGCCCAGCGACACGGCATTGCGCCAGAGGCCGGCATCCTGCACCACGAAAAACTCCTCCACCCCCAGCGCCTTCAGTTCGCCGAGCTTGCGGTCAACCTCGGCCCGCGTCTTCAGCGGCGGCATATGCACCCAGTAACCATCGACGTCGGCAACGCGGCGCTGCAACGCATCCGCCGGCAGCGCCAGTGCAGCGATCACGGCATCGGCCCGCGCCACTTCGGCACCGCCGAAGGCGCCCCATTCGACACAGGCCGCGGGCGCGGCCGCAGCAACCGGAGGATTGCCGGACGCAGGGGACAAGGTGCCCGCGGACACCGTACTGATCCGTTCGGGACTGATCTGCAGCAGGGCGATCTGCGCCGCCGCCTCGTCGTCGGCGCCGGCCAGGTGGTGATAGGCAAAAAAACCGAGGTTCGCGAGCAGCAGCAGAAGGAGCAGTGTTCTCATGTACGGCTTCGGGTCGCGGACTGCAGCGCGATGTGCAGCAGCCCTTCAAGCACCAGATTATCCACAACCGTGACCTGCACGTTAAGCCGCTTCTCCACCAGGCCCGCATCGCCGCCCGACAATATCACCGGCGGCGGCGCGCCCGTGATGTCGCCCAGATAGCGGGCCATCTGCCCGATGGCCCCGGCCAGGGCGTTGACCGCGCCGCTGTACAGCGCATCGCCGGTGTTGTCGGGAAAATAGCTGAATGCGCCGTCGCGCAACGCCAGGTTTGCGGTGTCGCGCGCCATCGCTTCGCGCATCAGCCGCGCGCCCGGCACGATGCAGCCGCCGAGAAACACGCCGTCGGCGCCGAGGGCATCGACCGTCATCGTGGTGCCGGCATTGGCCACCACGCAGGCGGAGCCAGTCATGTGCCGGGCGGCGATCAGCGCGGCCCAGCGGTCGGGGCCCAGCGTGGCGGGATCGGCGTAACTGCTGCGCACGCCGCACTGCGCAGCGGACGCGGCCAGCCACAACGGCGGCGCAGCAGACGCGGGCAGGACTGCCGCCACCGCATCGCGCACCGCTTCACCGGCAACACAGGACATGACGATGCGGCCGGGCGCCGGCAGCCCGGAAAATTCCGCAGCAAGCGCCTGCGGCTGCGCAGTGGGCACCCAGCCCTGGCGCAGCCAGCCGCCGCTGCCGCCGCAACCCCACTTGATGCGGGTGTTGCCGATATCGATGGCCAGCACGTTCATGCCGCCGCCCCGCGCAGGCTGACTTCGCCGCTGTGGCAGCGTTGCAGGCCGGCCGCCGTCTCCAGCAGCAGTGCGCCGTCCTCGGCGACACCGCGCGCAATCCCGGCGCGCGATTCGCCGTCGGGCAGCAGCAGGTTCACCCTGCGGTCCTGAAAAGTGTGCAACTGCTGCCATTCCGCGCGCAGCGGCGCAAAACCGGATGCCGAAAACTCTCCCAGCACGCCGGCCAGTTCCGCCAACATCCGCGCCAGCAACTGATTGCGGTCAACCGCAACACCTGACGCCGACTCGAGGGCGGCCACCGGCTGGTCGACCGCTGCGGCCACCCGCGGATCGGCGCGCACATTGACGCCGATGCCGATCACCGCAGCGCTGGGCCCCAGCACATCACCCTGCATTTCAATCAGGATGCCGGCGAGCTTGCCCCCCGTCAGCAGCACGTCGTTGGGCCATTTCAGCGCGACGCCGGTGGCACCGGACGCGCGCAGCGCCCGCGCCAGCGCCACGCCGACCGCGAGGCTGAGGCCGGCAAGCTCGCGCGCACCCTGTGCAAAACGCCACAGCAGGGAAAAGGTCAACGTGCTGCCGATCGCCGATTGCCAGGGTCGGCCGCGGCGGCCGCGCCCCGCCGTCTGCGTCTCGGCCGCCAGCACGAGGCCGGACGGCGCGCCCTCGGCCGCGCGCAGCATCAGCCGGGTGTTGGTCGAATCGACCCGGTCCAGCACCTCGAGCACGAATTTTCCGGACTCCGGCCCCAGCAATTCCCGCACCCTGCCGGCATCAAGCAGCGACAGCGCGGATGACAGCCGGTATCCGCGGCCACGCACTTTTTCGATTTCAAAACCTGCGGCGGCAATGTCGCGGATGCCGTACCACACCGCGCTGCGGGTCACACCGAGCATTCCCGCAATCGCCTCGCCGGAATGGAAGGCGCCGTCGGCCAGTGCGCGCAGGGTCTGGAAAGCCATGGTGTTCATGGGCCCAAGCATAGCCGATCGATCGCCCTCCCGGCAGCGGCCGGCTCCGTCGGCCCCGCGCCGGTTCTCCACTGCCAGTGGCAATGACGGCGGGATATCGCTAGTCTTCATGTCCGTCCAACCCGATTCCAGAGATTGCGCGCATGCCCCGGAAAACACAGATCATCGCCATCGGCGGCGCCGCGCTGCCGCAGGATTCCGACAACCTGCTGCTGATTGACTACTTCCTGAAGCAGGCCGGCAGGCGCAAGCCCCGCGTCTGCTTTATCGGCACTGCACACGGCGACGCCGAAGCCGGGCGGCTGCGTTTTTATGCCGGCATGAGCCGGTTCTCCTGCGTGCCCACCCACCTGCCGCTGTTCGCGCGCACGCCGCGCGACCTCGAATCCTTCGTGCTGGAACAGGACGCGATCTTCGTCGGCGGCGGCAACACCCGCAGCATGCTGGCGGTGTGGCGCGACTGGGGCCTTGATCTCCACCTCCGCAGC
>JAEYXO010000182.1 GCA_023431245.1 Pseudomonadota bacterium
GCGTCAGGCGCCGGGTCTGGGTGTTGTAGCGGCTGCAGTGGTAACTGTCGAACAGCAGCAGATCCGGCCGCAGCCGGTGCCGGACTCCGTGAGCGAACGGGAAATCGGCAATCCGGAAATCCAGCGCACGCAGCACCGCCTGATGGGCAACCGTACCCAATGCCAGCACCGCGCGTGGCGCCAGTGCCTGCAACTCGGCGCGCAGATAGACGTTGCAGGTCCTGACTTCGGCCGGCAGCGGCTTGTTCTCCGGCGGCAGGCATTTGACGGCGTTGGTGATACGGCAGCCTCTCAGTTCCAGGCCGTCATCCGGCGCCACGGCAAGTGCCTGACTGCCGAAACCGAAATGATGCAGGGTGTCGTAGAGCAGTATGCCGGCATGGTCGCCCGTGAAAGGTCTGCCGGTGCGATTGGCACCATGCATGCCCGGGGCCAGACCGACAATCAGCAAGCTGGGATGCGGATCTCCGAAAGCCGGTACCGGCAGCGCATGATAATCAGGGTGCTCGCGGCGGACATCAGCCAGGTGGGCGGCGAGCCGCGGACACAGCCGGCAGTCCGCGGAGAACTCCCGGACGGACGATGGCGGCCTGCCGCCGTGTCGGGACACTTTCCCGGCCATCGTTCAGGCACGCCGGGCAGATGGCATCAGCGCGCCTCTCCGCCGATTCCGGCAAGCGCCCTGCAGGCCGCGGCATAGAGGGTGTCGCTGCGCAGGTTCACGGCAGCCGCCGGAGCGGGATGGGCGCGGAAGAGCTGCAGCCGCGCGCGCGATGCGGCGGTCATCTCATGGCGAAGCCCTGCCAGCAGCTCGTCGGCCGCCGCCGGCGCATTGCAGACCAGCACCATGTCACAACCGGCACCCAGTGCAGCCTGACCGCGCTCGATCACGCCTCCGGCCACACTTGCGCCTTCCATGCTGAGATCGTCGCTGAAAATCACACCGCCAAAACCCAGTTCCCCGCGCAGGATCTGCTGCAGCCATACTGCCGAAAACCCGGCCGGAGCGGCATCGACTTCGGGGTAAATCACATGTGCCGGCATGATGCCTTCCAGTCCCTCTGCGGCGAGGCGAGCGAACGGCACCAGGTCCTCGGCACGGATCTCCGCCAGCCTGCGGCCGTCGACCGGCACTTCATGGTGTGAATCGGCCCGCACATGGCCGTGGCCAGGGAAGTGTTTGCCCACCGCCGCCATGCCTCCCTCGCGCATGCCGCGCATGACTGCCGAAGCCAGTTCGGCAATGGCTTCGGGGGCGGCGTGGAATGCACGGTCACCGATGACACTGCTGTTGCCGTAATCGACGTCAAGGACCGGTGCAAACGAAAGATCGACGCCGTGAACGCGAAGTTCCGCGGCAAGCACGAAACCGGCCGACCGTGCCAGCGAGAATGCAGCCTCGCGATCACGATCCCAGATCCTGCCGAATTCCCGCATCGGCGGGAGATGGGTGAATCCCTCGCGGAAACGCTGCACCCGGCCGCCTTCATGATCGACCGCGATGAGCAGCCGCGGATCGCGCAGGGCATGGATTTCGGCGGTCAACGCATCAAGCTGTGCGCAGGACTCGAAGTTGCGCGAAAACAGGATCACGCCGCCGGTCAGGGGATGCAGCAGCCGCCGCCGGTCGTCATCGGTCAGCGCTGCGCCGGCAACGTCCAGCATGACCGGCCCCAGGGGCATTGCTTTGCTCATGTCGCTCCGTTCAGGTCTCAAGCACGACGCAGGCGCAGGCCAGATTCGATTCGTCGCTGATGGTCAGGTGATGGCCGGTGATGCCGCGTTGCCGAACCAGCGCCTCCAGGGGCTCGTTGAAGGCAAACCCCGGTTTGCCGGCGCTGTTCTGCACCACGCTGATGCACTGCAGGGTCACCGGATAGCGGAATCCCGTTCCCATCGCCTTCGAGAACGCCTCCTTCGCGGCAAACCGGTTGGCAAGGAACAGGACCTGCTGCCCGGTCCTCGCATAACGCGCCTGTTCGACCGGCGTCAGGATCCGCCGCACAAAACGCTGGCCGTATTTTTCCAGGAGCCGCGCAACGCGGTGCGGCTGAATGACGTCGATTCCGATGCCGTAGATCAATTGCGCTCCCCCATCACCCTCAGGTACTCCCTCACTGTTTCCGTGAGCCCGGACTCCAGCGCATCGGCAACCAGCGCATGTCCGATCGACACCTCCGCGATACCGCTCACCGTCCCGAGGAAGCGCGGCAGATTGTCGCGGTTCAGGTCATGTCCGGCGTTGACGCCGAGCCCGGCGGCCTGCGCACTGCGGGACGCGGCGGCGTAACGCGCGATCATGGCCTGCTCGTCCGCCGTGCCGAAGGCGGCTGCATAGGGTTCAGTGTAGAGTTCAACGCGGTCGGCTCCGGTGGCCGCTGCCGCTGCCATTGTCGCCGGATCCGCATCCATGAACAGGCTGACGCGGATGCCGAGGGCCTTCAGGGCGGCCACCACCGGCTGCAGCCGCACGCCGTCCCGCGCAAGATCCCAGCCATGATCGGAAGTGAAGGCTCCGGGGGTATCGGGCACCAGCGTGCACTGCTGCGGCCTGACCGCCTGCGCCAGTGCCATCAGGGGCGGCTCGAAAGGATTGCCCTCGATGTTGAATTCGGCATCCGGACGTCCGCGCAGCAGCCCGGCCAGCTGATGCACGTCATCGGGCCGGATATGCCGCGCATCCGGCCGGGGATGCACGGTGATGCCATGCGCCCCGGCATCCAGGGCAAGGGTCGCGGCACGCAGCACGCTCGGAATGCCGAGATTGCGCGAGTTGCGCAACAGCGCAACCTTGTTGACATTGACACTGAGGCGGGTCATTGCGTTGTTGCGGGATCGTGACGGGTCAATGGACTGTAAACAGGCCTAAAGCTGCTGCAGGTCGCGCAGCAGCTGCCGGGTGTGCAGGGTTTGCGCGCCAAGGCAGTGATTGATCAGTGCGCGCATCAGCGCCTTGCTCTGCTGCAACGTCCGCGGATCGGCATAACGGTCCTCAGCCATGTCGATCAGCGTCTGCCCCGCCAATTCTACGCCGCTTTGACCGTCGCTCTCGCGCACCGGCACCGGTCCGCGGTCGGGCACGTAACGGTATGTCTCCCCGGCCCTGATCGGCGCCCCCGCGCCGGCTTCGCGTTCCAGCATCAGGCCATAACCGAGTTCGCGCAGCAGCACGCGCTCGAAACGGCGCAACACCGCAGCGTGGTCCGCGGCGCCCGGCAATTGCGCCAGCGCCGCGGCATAGGCTTCGAACAGATGTTCGTGCGGATCCTCCCGCGGCAGCAGCTTCAGCAGCAGTTCGTTGAGGTAGAAGCCGCAGATCAGGCCGAGTCCGCGCAGGGGCGTGTAACCGCCCTGCCATTCCGCCTTGTGCAGGGTTTTCAGCTCGGATTTTCCGGACCAGCCGATCAGCAGCGGCTGGAAGGCCATCAGCACGCCGCGCAGCGCGGAACGCGGGCGCCGCGCGCCGCGGGCGATGACCGCGACCCGGCCCGACTCGCGGCTGTAGAACTCGGCGATCAGGCTGGTTTCACGGTAGGCATAGGTATGCAGCAGGTAAGCCGGCTGACCATCCCGCCGCGCCCGCTCAGCCATGCCGCAGGAACTCCCGCGATAATTTATGTTTTTTCTGAGAAAATATTCGTAACATATTGTTTTTATTATAATTTCATTCGATTCCCGAGCGTCGTAACACGCCCGGATCATCGGCCCAGCCGGATTTCACCTTGACCCAGACCTCGAGAAAAACCTTGCCGCCGAAAAGGCGCTCCATGTCGGCGCGGGCCTGGCTCGCGATGTCCTTCAACTTGGCACCACCCTTGCCGATGACGATGCCCTTGTGCCCCGGCTTGTCGACCACTATGCCGGCATGGATGCGGCGCAGCCCGTCCACGGTTTCGAATTTCTCGATTTCGACTAGTGCCGAATACGGCAGTTCCTCGCCGAGCAGCCGGAACAGCTTTTCCCGCAGCAGTTCGGCGGCCAGCGTGCGTTCGCTGGCCGTGGTGATCTCGTCCTCGCCGTACATCGCATCCTGCACCGGCAGCAGCGGCAGCAACGCCGCCAGCAGGTCATCGGTGCCGCTGCCCGTTTTGGCCGACAGCGGGATGATCGCCGCCGGCTGCGCCAGCGCATGGATCTCCTGCATCAGCGGCAGCAGCTCATTCTTGTTGTCCACGCCATCGATCTTGTTCAGGGCCACCACGAACGGCGTTCCCGGCTTCAGGAGCCCGAACACCGCCTTGTCCTCGGCCCTCAGCCGCGGCGCCTCCACCACCCAGACCACGGCGTCGACATCCGAGATGCTGCGCGACACGCTGCGGTTCATCAGGCGGTTCATCGTGCTGCCGTGATGTGTCTGGAAACCAGGGGTATCGACAAACACGTACTGCGCGCCGGGACGGGTAACGATCCCGATGATCCGCTGCCTCGTTGTCTGGGGACGCCTGGAAGTGATGCTGATTTTCTGGCCGACCAGGCGGTTCAGCAGCGTGGATTTGCCGACATTCGGCCTGCCGATGATCGCGAGGTGCCCGGCACGGTGCACGGCATCGGTCATTGATTCTCCACCAGCGCCATGGCCTTGCCGGCCGCATCCTGCTCCGCGGCACGCCGGCTTCCGCCACGTCCCTCGGTGCGGATGTCGAGATCGGTGATGGCACATTGCACTTCGAAGGACTGCGCATGCGCCTGCCCGCGGGTGCCGAGGAGCGTGTAAACGGGCAGGGGCAGTCCCCTGCCCTGCAAAAATTCCTGCAGCCGCGTCTTCGCATCCTTGCCGCTGACCCCGGGATTGACCGCGTCCAGGTTCTCGCCGAACAGCCGGCGCAGGACCTGCTGCGCCGCCGGGAATCCGCCGTCAATGACCACAGCGCCGATGATCGCCTCGACCGCGTCAGCCAGTATGGAGGGGCGCGCCGCGCCGCCGCTCTTGATCTCGCCCTCGCCAAGCAGCAAATGCCCGCCCAGCCCCATTCCGACGGCTATACCCTGCAGCGCGCGCTGGTTGACCAGATTGGCGCGGATCCGCGACAGCTCGCCTTCGCTGAGCTGCGGAAAACGCTCGTAGAGTTCGAGGGCAACAAGGCAGTTGACGACGCTGTCGCCAAGGTATTCCAGGCGTTCGTTGTGGTCGGCGCCGAAAGAACGGTGAGTCAGTGCGCGCCGCAGCAATGACGGTTCGCGGAAGGTGTAACCGATCCTGTCGCTGATCAGGCCTTGATTCACCGCAGGCCGGGGAAACGCGTCATCGCGGCGTCACTGCCGGGACGTCGGCCGGAATTCCATCAGTGCGCTGAGATTGCTGAACAGCGGCACGCGCACCGTGTATTCCGCACTGATCACGATGCCGTCGCCATCCTTCTCGATCTGCACGTCATCGTAGCCAATGACCTTGACATTGTCGACGCCGGCGCGCGCGTTGAACGCGCTGTTGAATTCGCCTCGGGTTGCATTCTTCAAGGACGGATCTGCGGCCATCGTGCGGAACATCTTCTGGATGGTGTGGTATTCCATGTATGCCGGACCGATCTTGAAGCCCAGCAGCAGGGCCGAGATCAGCAGTATCGCGAATACCAGAAAACCGGTGATCGTTATGCCGCGCTGCGAATTCATTGATGCCTCCCGAGTATGTCAGTTGATTGACTGCCCGATGCGTTTCAGGTTGTCAAAATTCCACCAGATCAGAAATGCCCTGCCGACGATGTTGCGTTCCGGCACAAATCCCCAGTAACGGCTGTCGCTGCTGCTGTCCCGGTTGTCCCCCATCAGGAAATAATGCCCGGCGGGGACCTTGCAGCGGAAACCGCTCTCATTGTACGCACAATTGTCGCGGTAGGGAAAGCGCTGCACGCCCGCCAGCTGCACCGGCGGGATGTCCTGCTGCAGCAGGACCGCGTGCGCATGCTCACCCAGCCGCTCCTCGAAACGTTTTGCCGAAACAAAATTGAGTCCGCCCTCGACATAGCTGTAATCGCCGTCCGGCTTCAGCGGCACTTCCCTGCCGTTGATGCTCAGGCGCTTGCCGGAATAGACAATCTCGTCGCCGGGCAGGGCAACCACCCGCTTGATGTAATCCAGGGAGGGATTTTCCGGATAACGGAACACCATCACCTCCCCGCGCTGCGGCTCGTTGACCTCGATCAGCCGGGTATTCAGCACCGGCAGGCGTATGCCGTAGGTGAATTTGTTGACCAGGATGAAATCACCGACCAGCAGCGTTGGCAGCATCGAACCGGAGGGGATCTTGAAGGGCTCAACGAGGAAGGAGCGCAGCACGAACACCACGAGGATCACCGGAAAAAAACTCGCCGGATATTCGATCCACCAGGGCTGCGGCATGCCGGCCGGCCTGCGTTTGCGGAAATACAGCGATTCCGCCAGCCAGACGGCTCCGGTGACCAGCAGCAGGACCAGCATGATCAGCGCAAAATTCACGGCAAACCCTTATTTGTCGACCTGCAGGATGGCGAGGAAGGCCTCCTGCGGGATTTCCACGGTGCCGACCTGCTTCATGCGCTTCTTGCCCGCCTTCTGCTTCTCAAGCAGCTTCTTCTTGCGGGTGATGTCGCCGCCGTAACACTTGGCGAGCACGTTCTTGCGCAGCGCCTTGACGGTTTCTCGGGCGATGATGTGCGCGCCGATGGCGGCCTGGATCGCGATGTCGAACATCTGGCGCGGAATCAGCTTGCGCATGCGCTCCGCCACGTCGCGTCCGCGGTACTGTGCATTGGCGCGGTGCACGATCAGCGACAGCGCGTCGACCTTCTCGCCGTTGATCAGGATGTCCAGCCGCACGAGGTCGCCGGCGCGGTATTCGATGAAATCATAGTCGAGCGAGGCGTAACCGCGGGACACCGACTTCAGGCGGTCGAAGAAATCCATCACCACCTCGTTCAGCGGCAGCTCATAGGTCAGCATCACCTGCCGCCCGAGATACTGCATGTTCTTCTGCACACCGCGTTTCTCGGTGCAGAGTGTCATCACCGGCCCGACATAGTCGCTCGGCACCAGGATCGAGGCCCGGATCATCGGCTCGCGGATCTCCTCGATCTGGGAGATGTCGGGCAGGCGCGAAGGGTTCTCGATCTCCATGACCGTGCCGTCGCGCAGCGCGACCTGGTAGACCACCGTCGGCGCCGTCGTGATCAGCGACATGCCGTATTCGCGCTCCAGCCGTTCCTGCACGATATCCATGTGCAGCAGGCCGAGAAAACCGCAGCGGAAGCCGAAGCCCAGCGCCTGCGAGGACTCGGGCTCGAAGCGCAGCGACGAATCGTTCAGGTGCAGCTTCTCCAGCGCGTCGCGCAGGGCCTCGTATTCGTTCGATTCCACGGGATAGAGGCCGGCAAACACCTGCGGCTTGATTTCCTTGAACCCGGGCAGCGGCTCCTTCGCCGGGTTGGTCGCCAGCGTCAGCGTGTCGCCGACCTTGGCCGCCTGCAGTTCCTTGATGCCGGCAATGACGAAGCCCACCTCGCCCGCTGACAGGTTCTCGCGGGACTGCGACTTGGGCGTGAAAACGCCGATCTGCTCGCAGAGATAGTTGCCGCCGGTCGACATCAGCAGGATGCGGTCCTTGGGCTTCAGCACGCCGTCAACCATCCGCACCAGCATCACGACTCCGACATAGTTGTCGAACCAGGAATCGATGATCAGCGCCTTCAGCGGCGCGGCAGGGTCGCCCCTGGGCGGCGGCATCTGCTGCACGACAGCTTCCAGCACCTCGGCGATGCCTTCGCCGGTCTTGGCGCTGACCCGCACGGCGTCCTTTGCCGGAATGCCGATGATGTCCTCGATTTCGGCGGCCACCCGCTCCGGTTCGACCTGCGGCAGATCCATCTTGTTGAGCACCGGCACCACCTCGACGCCCTGCTCGATCGCGGTGTAGCAGTTGGCCACGGGCTGGGCTTCGACGCCCTGGGAGGCGTCGACCACCAGCAGCGCGCCTTCGCAGGCGGCCAGCGAACGCGAAACCTCGTAGGAGAAGTCGACGTGGCCCGGCGTGTCGATCAGATTCAGGCGGTAGGTCTGCCC
>JAEYXO010000184.1 GCA_023431245.1 Pseudomonadota bacterium
ACTGCGACCACGATACCCGTCACTGCCGGCGCCGCTTCGCCAAAAGCCGCGCGAAAATCCGCGGCAATGTTGCGTTCGACCTCAACCCAGCGGTTAACGCGCGTGGCGCCCGATTCGACGACGATCAGCCGTACCCGGTTGGTGTAGGCACTGGGCGCAATGGTTCCGCTGGCCGCTTTGCCATCCCAGACATAACAGAGGGTCGCCGCCGGCAGATTGGGGTCGAACAGCGCCCTTGCAAGCCGCAGCTTGTTGCGTTCGACGAAGGGCAGCTTTTCCAGCGGGTAGTCGAAGGTCACGTACAGGCGCGCCGGGAAATCGTCGCCTTCGCGCGTGCGCAGGTCGGCCTGCTCTATCAGATTGCCGATTTTCCAGCGCCAGCGCAGCCAGGGCGTGACCGCAGGATCGGCCCGCAGGGGATGCGACAGCCCGGAGCCGGCGGCCTTGGCTTCCGCATGCAGCACCGTGGTCCCGCCATCATCCACCAGCGTGTAACGTGTGGGCGTCGCCGATCCGGAGGGACTTAACGCCGACCATCCCGCCGGCAATGCGCCGCCCGCGCGTGCCGCGGAAAAGGCGCTGATCGCGACATGATCCGTAGCGGCAAACGCGGCACCGGCCGCCGCGAGGGCGATCAACAGCAGGGACTCAGTCCGGGTCGGGCAGCGCATCGAGCAGTCCGGTTTGCAGCAGGCGTTGATAGTCATCGGGACGGTCGACATCCCACAGCGTCGCCAGTTCCCGCCAGCGCAGGCCGCTGTCGCGCAGGCGCCTGCGGGTATCCGCCATGACGGCGGCGCCGCCCCAGGCGATGCCGGCGAAGAGCTGCGGCGCCTCGCGTGCAAGGCCGACCAGCGCATAACCGCCGTCTTCCGCCGGCACGAACACCGCATCCTGCCCCTCACGCAGGGCATCGGCCGCGGCCTGCAACTGTGCCGCGTCCAGTGCGGGACAATCGGTGCCGGTAATGATCACCTGTCGCCACCGCCGCAGCGATTGCGCGAAGGCATGGGCCATGCGCGCGCCGAGGTCCGCCCCCTGCTGCACCTGCAGGCCTGCATCGTGGCGCGCTGCCGCTGCCCGCAGGAAAGGGTGGCCGTCATCGGGAGAACACCACAGCTCCACCCTGCCGGGGGCCGCAGCTGCGGCGACGGCGAGCGCACGCAGCAGCAGGCGCTGGTGCAGCATCGCGGCGCCTTCGGCACCGAGCAGCGGGATCAGGCGTGTCTTGGCCGCGCCCGCGACCGGCGCCCTGGCGAAGACCAGGATCGCGGTGTCAGGGCTGCTGCCGGGCATAACGCGTGGCGAGTTCACGGGGATCTGCGCCGAGCCAGTAAGCGAGTCGCAGCCGCCACATCAGCAGCACCGTGCGCCAGAGACCGTTCTGCTCCCAGCGCCGGCCGGAAGTGGTCAGCCGGTGCGCGATGCACAGCGGCCGGCTGTAGACCTTCAGTTGCCGCGACAGCGCGATGTCCTCCATCAGCGGGATGCGGGGAAAATGCCCGGCGGCCTCGAACAGTGAACGCGTGATGAAGATCGCCTGGTCGCCGGTGGCGATGCCGCTCAGCCGCGAGCGCCAGTTCATCAGGGTCGCGATCACCCGCAGCATCGGGTGGCGGCCTTCGATCCGCACGTCAAAGCGGCCCCAGCTGCGGCGGGCGCGGGCGAGGCCGTCGATGATCAGGCCGTCGGCGTTTTCGGGTAGCCGCGTGTCGGCGTGCAGGAAGCAGAGGATTTCACTCCGCGCGACAGCGGCACCCGCGTTCATCTGCAGCGCCCGGCCGCGTTCGGCCGTGATCACGCGGTCGGCCGCGTTTTGCGCGACTGTGACGGTGTCATCACTGCTGCCGCCGTCGACGACGATGACTTCGACGCCGCGCCGGCGCAGCGGCTGCAGGCTGTCGAGCGTTGCCGCGATCTGTTCCGCTTCGTTCAGCGCGGGGATGATGATGGACAGGGACAAGGGGCGGGGATTTCCTGTGTTCCGGCAGAAAAGTCAGTTTCGGCGCCAGGCATGGAATTTTTCCACCCAGGCCAGCAGTTTTTGCGGCGCATGCGCGCGTTTCCAGTTGCCGGCCACGTACTTGTTGGCTTCGGCCAGCGTCGGATAGATGTGGATGGTGCCGAGGATCTTGTTGAGGCCGATGCCGTGTTTCATCGCCATCACGAACTCCGCGACCAGGTCGCCGGCGTGCTCACCGGCGATGGTGGCGCCGAGGATTTTGTCCCTGCCCGGCACCGTTAGCACCTTGACCAGGCCGTGGGCATTGCCATCGGCGATCGCGCGGTCGAGATCGTCGATGCCGTAGGTGGTGACTTCGTAAGGGATGTTTTTTTCCCGGGCTTCGGTTTCATTGAGTCCGACCCGCGCGACCTCCGGATCGGTGAACGTCGCCCAGGGAATCACCGAGAAGTCGGCGCGGAATTTGCGGAAGCCGCCGAACAGGCCGTTGACCGCCGCGTACCAGGCCGTGTGTGCCGCCGTGTGGGTGAACTGGTAGGGTCCGGCGACATCGCCGCAGGCGAGGATGTTGGGATACTTCGTCTGCATGAACTCGTTGACTTCGACGGTGCGTGTTTTTGTCACCGGGATGCCCAGCTCCTCGAGGCCGTAACCCGCGGTGTTGGCGATGCGGCCCACGGCGCAGAGCACGGCGTCGAAAGCGATGCGCAGGCTTTCGCCGGCATGCTCGCAGTAGAGCACCTTCTCGCCGTTCTCGACGGCAAAACGCTGCGCCTTGTGTCCGAGCAGCACGTTGACGCCGTCTTCGCGGAATTTCCGCAGCACCATTTCCGAGAATTCCGGGTCCTCGCGCACCATCAGCCGCGGCAGCATTTCCACCTGCGTGACGTTTGACCCGAGCCGCGCGAAGCACTGTGCCAGTTCGCAGCCGATCGGCCCGCCGCCGAGCACGACCAGCCGTTTCGGCAGTTCGCGCAGGTCCCATACCGTGTCCGAAGTCAGCACGCCCACATCTTCGATGCCGGGAATCGGCGGCACGAAGGGGCGCGCGCCGGCGGCGATGACGATGCCGCGGGTGGTCAGTGTCTGCGTGCCGACCGCCGTGGTGATCTCGACCGACCACGGCGAGGTGATCTTTGCCTCGCCCTGCAGGCATTCGACGCCGAGCCGGGTGTAGCGCTCGACCGAATCATGGGGCTTGATGTCGCGGATCACGCGCTGCACGCGTTCCATGACCTCGGCGAAATCGAAATCGACGCGGCTGTCCTTCAGGCCGTACTGGCCGGCCTGTTTCATCGTCGCCACCAGTTTCGCCGACTTGATCAGCGCCTTCGACGGCACGCAGCCGGTATTCAGGCAGTCGCCGCCCATTTTGTGTTTTTCGACCAGCGTCACCTTCGCCTTCACCGCTGCGGCGATATAGGCCGAGACCAGCCCCGCCGAGCCGGCACCGATGACGACGAGGTTGCGGTCGAAACGCGCCGGGCGCGTCCAGCCGGCGTAGACTTTCCGTACCTTCAGGGTGTCCAGCGTTTTTTTTGCGATAAGCGGGAAGATTCCGAGTAGCGCAAAGGCAACCAACAGGCCCGCAGATACCTTGAATTCACCAAGCTGGGTGCCGGCATAGACGTAGACGATGGTCGCTGCGAACATTCCTGTTTGGCTGACCCAGTAAAACGTCCATACGCGGATCGGCGTCAGCCCCATAACAAGGTTTACAACGAAATAAGGAAATGCTGGAACTAAACGTAATGCAAAAAGGTAAAACGCCCCTTCTTCTTTAATTCCATCGTTGATTGGCTTGAGCTTATCTCCGAATTTCGCTTGCACCCATTCGGCCAAAAGAAAGCGCGAAACGAGGAAAGCCAATAGGGCTCCAAAGCTGGAGGCAAATGAAACCAGTACAACACCCCAGAACCATCCAAATGCAGCGCCACCGAAAAGGGTCATTATGGTTGCGCCAGGGATCGATAGCGCTGCTGCGGTCACGTAGATCATAAAAAAAATAATTCCGGCGCGTACAGGGTGCGCCTGTACTACTTGATCAATCGCCTCGCGCTGCGCCTGGAAATAGTCCAGCGTGAAGTACTGTTTCAGGTCGACGGCTAAAAACGCGACGATGCCCGCGGCGATCAATGCAAAGACCAGCAGCCTGCCCTTGTTCATCCCTGGCCTCCGGCCGCACGCAGCTCCCGCAGCAGCCTGTGGTTGATATGGATGCCGGTGCGCATGGCTTTGTTGAGCCCGTAACGCGGCCCCTCGCTGATGCGCCGGAAATAAGACTGGTGCCCGGCGCTGCCCTCCGGCCATTGGGCGAGGAAATCGGCCAGCCATTGTCGCCGGTCGTAATGTAAGGCGAGGGCGTCGACATGGACGCCGTCGATGACGCTGCCGTAGAGCGCGGTGGCGGCCGGTGCCGGCGTCACGCCGATGCGGGTGATGACGCCGAATTGCGTGCCGGCGAAGTTGGGCATGCCGGCGGCGCCGTTGTTGAACAGCAGGCAGGCGCCGCGCGCTGTCGAGAGTTTGAGGGCCACAGGCAGGCAGGTGTGGCTGCTGGCGATGATGCGGGTGCGTGAGGCGGCGAAATGGGAGGCCAGTGTGGCGAGACCGCCTTTGTCCGCAAGGGCGGATTCATCATAGGCCCAGCCGGCCAGTGATTCGCAGTCGCCGTGGACGATGGCCACTCGCAGCCCGCCGACTTCCGCGACCAGGTGCATCGGCAGCGCCGCCAGTTGCTCACGCAGCCGCGGCAGGCCGCGCGAGGTCTCGCGCAGTGCGGCCAGCATCGCGTTGGAGCGCGCGACGTCCTCGTCGTTCACCGAGTCCGGATAGGCGCAGCCACAGCCCGCCGTATCGTCGTCGCCGGCCAGTTCGGTCTCGACGTTGCCGCGCAGCGCCGTGTGTTGAAGCACGGCTTTGTTGATTGCCGCGAAATCCGTGGCATCGCGGTTGAACCAGTTGAAGTCGCCGTTGAACACCTGGGTCACCGGGCCGGCCTCCGCTGCTGCCATGGCTGCGATTGATTGCAGCGCCGGCCCGTTGCCGTAGAGGCCGCCGATCACATACAGCGTATCGGCGATGATCTCCGGCGGGCGGTTCAGC
>JAEYXO010000202.1 GCA_023431245.1 Pseudomonadota bacterium
CGCACGCTCTCGGGCAAACACGCCGACCCGCGCAAGGGCCGCGGCGCCGGCGTCAATCCGGAGGGGCGTTTCGAGCAGGCCGACCGCGAAGCCTTTGACGACGGATGGGACAGCGCAGCGCAGGAGGAAGAGCGCGCGCTGAAGACCGTAGTCACCGATGAGCGCGCGAAATCCATCATCGCCCGCAACGATTCACCGGACATTCCCTTCACTCAGTCGATCAATCCTTACCAGGGCTGCGAGCACGGCTGCATCTACTGTTATGCGCGGCCGAGCCATGCCTACCGCAACCTGTCGCCGGGCATCGGGTTCGAGACGCGGATCTTCGCCAAGGTCAACGCGCCGGAGCTGCTGCGCAAGGAACTGTCGAAACCCGGCTACCGCTGCGAGCTGATCGCGCTGGGCGCGAATACCGATCCCTACCAGCCGGCGGAGCGCGACAAACGCATCACCCGCGGCATCCTCGAGGTCTGCGCCGAGTTCAACCAGCCGGTGGGCATCGTCACCAAGAATGCGCTGGTCGAGCGCGACATCGACATCCTCGCGCCGATGGCGAAGAAGGGCCTGACGGAGGTGTTCGTGTCGGTGACCACGCTGGACCACGAGCTGGCGCGGCGCATGGAGCCGCGCTGCACCGCGCCCACGCGGCGGCTGCAGGCCGTGCGTGCGCTGGCGGACGCCGGCATTCCGGCCGGCGTGATGGTGGCGCCGGTGGTGCCCTTCCTCAACGACCACGAGATCGAGGCGCTGGTCGCCGCGGCGGCGGCACACGGCGCGCAGCGTTGTGCATACATCCTGATGCGCTTGCCCTACGAAGTGAAGACGCTGTTCCGCGAGTGGCTGGAGCGCCATTACCCGCTGAAGGCCGCCCACGTGATGAGCCGGGTGCAGGCGCTGCGCGGCGGCAAGGACAACGATCCGGAATTCGGCAGCCGCATGCGCGGCAGCGGCGAATTCGCCAAACTGCTGGCGCAGCGTTTCGACGTGGCATGCAAAAAAGCCGGCCTCAACCAGGCGCGGCGCGGCGAAGGTATCCGGCGTGATACCACGCAGTTCCGGGTGCCGGGGGTTATGAAGCAGGGGGATTTGTTTTAAAGTCGAAGTCAAAGGCAGCCACAGAGGTCACAGAGGACACAGAGGAAACCCGTCATCGAGGCCTTGTTGCAGAAGATTTCGGTTTTTGCTTTTGAAGTTCTCTGTGTTCTCTGTGACCTCTGTGGCTAAAAGCTTTTGACGTTATTTCATTCGCAGGAGGCGGCATGAAAACGGAAGTGGCGCTGTATGTCGACGAGGCCCTGGGCAGCTACGGTTTCCCAGACGGGCATCCCTGGGGTCCGGACCGGCAGGATGCGTTCTGGAGCGAGGCGAGGGGGCAGAAGCTCGACAAGTCGGCCGAGGTCTGCGGTTCGCGCGCGGCGACGGTCGAGGAGATCAGCCGTTTCCACGACGAGGCCCATGTCGCCCGCGTGCATGAATTGTCGGAGCAGGGTTACGGCCTGATCGACCACGGCGACACGCCGGCCTTCTCCGGCGTCTACGAGGCCTCGGCCCATGTCGTCGGCGCCGCGCTCGACGGCCTGCACCGCATCATGGCCGGCGAGATCCTGCGCAGCTTCCAGCCGATCGGCGGCCTGCACCATGCGGCGCGTGAACGGGCGGCGGGTTTCTGCGTGTTCAACGACTGCGGCGTCGTGATCGACACGCTGCGTTCGCAGTACGGCGTCAAGCGCGTGGCCTATGTCGACATCGACGTGCACCACGGCGACGGCCTCTATTACCCCTACGAGTCCGATCCCGATTTCATTTATGCCGACATCCACGAGGACGGGCGTTTCCTCTATCCGGGCACCGGGGCGGAGACCGAGCGCGGCAAGGGTGCCGGTGCCGGGCTGAAACTCAACATCCCGATGCAGCCGGGTTCGACCGACGCGCAGTTCATGAAGGCCTGGGAGCGTGTCGAGGAGCACCTGCGCGCGCACAAGCCGGAGTTCATCCTGCTGCAGGCGGGTGCCGACAGCATTGCCGGCGATCCGCTGGCGCACCTGCAGTACACGCCGCAGGCGCATGCGCATGCCGCGCAGCGGCTGTGCGTGCTGGCGAACGAGCTCTGCGGCGGCCGCATCATGGGTTTCGGCGGCGGCGGCTACAACCGCAGGAATCTCGCGCTGGGCTGGTGCGGCGTGCTGGACGCCTTCATCCGCGGTTCGGAAAAATGATCCGCGGCGGCTGAACAGCCGCGGCTTCCGCTGAAAAATCCGCGGGAACCTCCCGCGGATATCCCTGTCTCTTTTAACGGGAGGCGCTCTCCGCGCCGGCGCGCATGCGCGCGTCATTCAAGGGTCCGCGACGACGGGCCGCAATCCGGAACGAGGAGAACAGACCGTGACTGACGGTTTCGAACAGCTTTCTGTTTTGTTGAACGATTATCCGCGCGCCTACCTGCTGGTCGCGCTGTCGCTGCTGCTGGCTGCGGCCTGGCTGTCGAACTGGATCGCCAAGCGCATACTCGTGCGCGGCGCGTACCGCCTGCTGCGCGCGACGCCGGTGGGACGCAATACCGACCTGTCGCGGCACGGCGTGATCCGTCGCCTCGCCAATGTGGTGCCGGCGCTGGTGCTGTCCGCGGGCGTGACGATGATTCCGGACCTGCCGGCGGCGCTGGTGACCGTGGTGCAGAACGTCTGCGGCGCCTTCATCGTGCTGACGCTGGCGCTGGCCGTCGGTGCGGCGCTGGACGTCGCCAACGACCTCTACCGCCGGCGTCCGGATGCCGCGAGCAAGCCGATCAAGGGTTACCTGCAGGTCGTGAAGATCGTGATCTACGCGGTTGCGGCGATCCTGATGATCGCGGCGCTGATCGACCGCTCGCCGCTGATCCTGCTGTCCGGCCTCGGTGCGATGGCCGCGGTGCTGATGCTGGTGTTCCAGGACACGCTGCTGTCGCTGGTGGCGAGCGTGCAGATTTCGTCGAACGACATGGTGCGCGTCGGCGACTGGATCGAGATGCCGCAGCTGAATGCCGATGGTGACGTGATCGACATCGCGCTGCACACGGTGAAGGTGCAGAACTGGGACAAGACCATCACCACGATCCCGACCAAGCGCCTGATCACCGAATCCTTCAAGAACTGGCGCGGCATGAGCGAGTCCGGCGGACGGCGCATCCAGCGCTCGCTGCTGATCGACCAGAACAGCGTGCGCTTTTTCAGCGGCGCCGAACGCGAGCGGCTGCACCGCTTTGCGCTGCTGCGCGAGTACCTCGCGGACAAGGAGCGCGAGATCGGCGAATGGAACGCGAAGCTGGAGGCCCAGGGCCGCGATCCGGTCAACGCGCGGCGGCTGACCAACATCGGCACCTTCCGCGCCTATGTCGAGCGCTACCTGCGCAGCCACCCGGGCATCCACCAGGAGATGACACTGCTGGTGCGCCAGCGCGCCCCCGGCCCCACCGGTCTGCCGCTGGAGATCTACTGCTTCACCAACACCACGGCCTGGGGCGAGTACGAGGCGATCCAGTCGGACATTTTTGATCACCTGCTGGCGATCATTCCGGAGTTCGGACTGCGCATCTACCAGGAACCGGGCGGCGCGGACATCCGCGGGCTGGGTGATGCGGCTAGAATGCTGCAGTCGCCGGACCGGCGGCCGGCCGCCGGCGCAGCAGCCTGATGTTCAGGGTTGTCCGGGGCCGCATATTCCTGCGGAACTCCGGATGAACCCGATCAGACTCAGCGTACTCGACCAATCCCCCGTCATCAGCGGCCATACGCCGCAGCAGGCGATACAGCAGACCATCCGCCTTGCGCAGGCGGCCGAGAAGCTCGGCTTTTACCGCTACTGGTGCGCGGAGCACCATTCGGTGATGGCGCTGGCCGATCCCTGCCCGGAGATCCTGGTGACGCGGCTGGCGGCGGCGACTTCGACCATCCGCGTCGGCACCGGCGGCGTGCTGTTGCCGTACTACAGTCCGCTGAAAATCGCCGAGCAGTTCCGCATGCTCGAAGCGCTGTTCCCGGGGCGCATCGACCTCGGCATCGGCCGCGCGCCCGGTGGCGACCAGGCCACCGCGATGGCGATGGGGCAGGGCCGCTACCCTTCTGCCGACGATTTTCCGGAGCAGGTGCAGTACCTTGCCGCCTACCTCGATGATGACCTGCCGAAAGGGCATCCCTTCGCACAGGTGAAGGCGCAGCCGGCGGGTGAAACCAGCCCGCAGATCTGGCTGCTCGGCTCCTCGGATTACAGCGGCGCGCTGGCGGCCCAGCTCGGGCTGCGTTTCGCTTTCGCCCATTTCATCAGCGCGCGCGGCGGCGATGTCGTGATGCGCGATTTCAGGCGGCGTTACCAGCCCTCGCCGCGCGAGCCTCGGCCGCAGGCGCTGGTCTGCGTGTTCGTGATCTGCGCCGAGACCCAGGCACAGGCCGAGCGCCTGGCGCAGAGCGTGGACCTGCGACGGCTCAACATGGATTACGGCGTCAATGCGCCGGTGCCGACGCTGGAGGAGGCCGAGCGTTATCCCTATACCGATGCCGACCGCCAGCGCATCGAACACCACCGCCGCCGCGTCGTGCTCGGCACACCCGATGTCGTCAAACAGCGACTGCTGGAGATCCAGGCGCAATTCGAGGCCGACGAATTGATGGTGATCACCATCACCGGCGACTACGACACGCGCCTGCGTTCCTATGAGTTGCTGGCCGGGGCTTTCGGGCTTTGTCATCCCTGAGCACTGCGGCCGCGTTACTGGACACATCGGGCCGCTGTGGCGCAGACGTCGCCGGGGCTATACGATAACTATTTGTTTTTATTTATATTTTTATTCAGGAGGAATCATGAAACAACTGATCGTGGCCGCGGTGTGTGCGCTGTTTGCCCTGTCGTCAGCCCATGCCCAGCAGGGCGAGGCGAAGAAGGGCGCTCCGGCGGCCGAGAAAAAGGCACCGCAGGCGAAACAAGAACCGCAGGCCAAAAAGGAACCCAGCGAAGCGCAGAAGAAGCAGCAGGCGCGCATGAAGGACTGCAACGACAAGGCCGAAGGCAAGTCCGGTGACGAGCGCAAGAAATTCATGAGCAGCTGCCTGAAGGGTGAAACCTCCTCCGGCAAGGAACCCACCGCCGCGCAGAAGAAGCAGCAGGACCGCATGCGGGATTGCAACGCGAAGGCCGAAGGCAAGTCGGGCGACGAGCGCAAGAAATTCATGAGCAGCTGCCTGAAAGGCTGAGATTCGGGCCGGGCATCCGGATTCCGCCGCCGCATTGCGGCAGCGGGCCGCGCAGGGGCATACTGGAAACGGTATGCCCCTTTTTCATTTGATGCCGGCCGCGCGCCGCGCGTTGTTCACTGCGGCTTTTGTCCGGGCGCTGTGCGCGGTCTGCCTGCTGCCGGGAGCACAGATGGCTGCTGAAGCCGCCGACAATCCGGATGCGCGCCGCGCGCGCATGATCGCCGACGTCGAGCAGATGGCGCGCGACACGGCGCAGGCCACCGGCCGGCCGGTGCTCGATGCGCGGGTGCTCGCGGCGCTGCGCAAGGT
>JAEYXO010000236.1 GCA_023431245.1 Pseudomonadota bacterium
CCGATCTCGTGCGCCCAGACGCTCGCCACATCGGGCACGCCGGCGGCCAGCAGTGCGTCGAACAGCAGCGCCGAGCGCATCACCGCCTTTGAATACGAATAGTCATTGGGCGGCTTCGCCGGCGGGCTGCCGACGATGATGGGGTCGTTGCGGTAATAGACGCGTTCGACCGTCATTACCGGCGCCGTGCCTTCCTTGCCCGGGTAGTAGCCGTGGAACTCGCCGAACGGGCCTTCGGTCTTCACGTCGCCGGGATAACAGTAGCCCTCGAGCACGATTTCGGCGGCGGCGGGCAGCGGCAGGCCGGTCAGTTCGCCGCGCACCACCTGCACCGGTTCGCCGAGGATGGCGCCGATGTAGTTGTACTCGCACATGCCGAAGGGCACCTCGATGCCCGAGATCAGGTAACCCAGCGGATCGCAGCCGATGACGATCGCCACCGGAAAGGGCTTGCCCGCCTTCATGTGCTTGTCGTACTGGATCGCGCCGTGTTTGCCGGGAATCATGTCGAGGCCGACGTGGCTCTTGTCATGCACCATCACGCGATAGGTGCCGACGTTGACCCAGTCACTGTCGTAATCCTTCGTCACCACGCAGCAGCCGGTGCCGATGTACGGACCGCCGTCCTTCTCGTGCCACAGCGGCGACGGAAAAATGCCGATGTCGACGTCCTTGCCGGACTGGATATTCTCCAGTACCGGCCCGGTTTCGGCCACCACGGGCTCGTATTTCGGCGCTTCCGCCTGCCAGCCCCGGGGTTTGCCGCGCAGCGCCTGCACCAGCCCGCGGTGGCTGCGTTCCACGGGCATCCGCAGCAGGGAGGACAGCCGCGCCGGGCTGGCCGTGGTGCAGGTCACCACGCGAAAACCTTTCGGGTAACCCGGAATGTCGTCGAACAGCAGCGCCGGCGCGCCGTCGATCTTGACGTTCATTTCGCTGATCGCACCGAGTTCGAGCTTCGCGTCGGCGCCGGGCACTTCTTTCAGTTCCCCCAGCGACCCGGCCGTGTCGAGCCATGCGCGCAGATCAAGGGGATTGCCCCGGGCAGAATTTTTCAAGGATGTTTTCCCGTTCATGATCACTGATTCCCGATTCTCCGAATGTTAACCGATTCGGCTGCGAACCGAGCAATCCAAATCCGGTAGCATCTGCCGCTGATCCCGTACGAAAATCAACGATGCACACGATCATCGCCGCGCTGTCTGAACGCGCCCGGCAGCAGCCGGCATCGACGGCCATCATCTGGCAGGACACCGCGATTGACAGCGCAAGCTTCGAAGCCTTGACCACCAGCGGCGCCTTGGCCCTGGTCAAGGCTGGTGTCACCCCCGGGGATCGCATCCTGCTGCATATGTGCAACTGCCGGGAACTGCCCATCGCCTATTACGCATGCTTCAAGGCCGGGGCCATTGCCGTGCCGATACGCAGGGGCGCCAGCGCCGGCGAAATCGGGCAAATGGCCGACATCTGCCGGCCACGCATCGGTCTGACCCATGCCGCCCTGCCCTTCACGCAGGTGCCGTCAATGCCATGGCTGGTCCTCGACGAACACTGGCCTGCCGCGGCAGACCACGGCCGGCTGCCGGTCATTGATCCCGACAGCGTTGCCGTCATTCTCCATACCTCCGGCACCACGGGGCGCGAGCGGGGCGTGGTGCACACCCATCGTACGCTGCATGGCCTACTGAACGCCTATCCCGGATCAGCGGAAACGGCCTTCAAAACCGTCATTCCACTGCCGCTCATGCACAACTATGCGCTGTTCACACTGATATCGATGATTTCGACAGGCGGGACCGCAATCCTGCTGGATGAGCCCGCCCCGGAGGTTCTGCTGGACGCCATCGACAGGCACTCGGCGAGAATGGCCATTTCAACACCGACTTTGGCGCACTCGCTGGCGGAGGCACAGGCCCGGGCACCGCGTCGCCTGGCTGCATTGAGCCACATCAATGTCAGCGGCGATTTTGTGCCGCTGGATCTGCAGAAACGCTTCAACAGCGTGTTTGGCAACCGCATGCGGCGCACTTATGGTTCGTCGGAGATGGGACCCATTGCAGGTGAACTCATAGGCAGCGTATCCGCCAGTTCTCTGGGTTTTTCTTTTCCCGGCGTGGAAATCCGCATCCTTGATGACCATGGCCGTGATGTGGCTCCCGGGCAGATCGGGGAGATCGTCGTCCGCTCGGCTTCGATGGCAACCGGCTACTGGAATGAAGGCGAAGCAACCGCAACCGACTTTCGCGGCGGTTACTGGCACTCGGGCGATCTTGGTTTCCGCGACGAAGCCATGCGCCTGCATTTTGCCGGCCGCAGGAAAGAGATGATTCTCCGCGCCGGACAGAATATTTCGCCGATCCAGATTGAGGAAGTGCTGCGCCTGCACCCGGCCGTACACGATGTTGCGGTCTGGGGTCTGCCGGATGCGGTGCTCGGGCAGTTGATCGCTGCATGGGTGGTGCCGAAAGCACCGGTGTCAGCCGAAGAGTTGCGCGATTTCGTGCGTCCCCGGGTTTCCGTCTACAAATGCCCCGAGCGCGTGTTTTTCATGACATCGCTGCCGCGTACGGCGACGGGCAAAGTGCAACGTCGTGCACTGGCACCGCCGGCTTGATCAGCCCTTGCGTTTGTTCGCTGCGAGCCGCACGGCCTTGATGATTTCGGGATAGGCCGCGCAGCGGCAGAGGTTGCCGGCGAGGTAGTGGCGGATCTCGTCGTCGGTCGGATCCGGGTGCGCGTCGAGCAGCTGGCGCGTCATCAGGATGAAGCCCGGCGTGCAGAAACCGCACTGGAACGCCCCGGTTTCGATGAAAGCCTGCTGCACGGCGTCGAGCCCGCCCTCGCCGGCCTGCGGTTCCTCGATGGTGCGCACGTCGGCGCCGTCGACCAGCGTCGCCATCGTCAGGCAGCCGGAAACCGCCTGGCCGTCGACGATCACCGTGCAGCAGCCGCACAGTCCCTGGGCACAGCTCTCGCGCGCGCCGAACAGCCCCTGCCCCTGCAGCAGTTCGACCAGGTTCTGGTGGTTGCCGGCATGGGCAGTGACCGGATTGCCGTTGAGCGTGAAGGAAATGGTCTTGTGTGTCGTCATGTTCTCAGTCCTGCAGCGGTTTGCCGGCATTCGCCCGCAGTCCGCGGTAAACGGCCTCGGCGGTCAGCGGCAGGCTGGTCAGCCGCACGCCTACCGCATCATCAATCGCGCTGGCGATCGCCGGCGACACGCCAAAGGTGCCGCTCTCGCCCACGCCTTTGGCGCCGAAAGGCCCGGTCTGCTGCACCATGTCGACGGCCTCGTTCTCCATCACCGCCGGCACGTCGCGGATGCCGGGGATCCTGTAGTCGGCGAGCGAGGCGTTGGTGACCTGCCCTGCATCGAAGTCCATGCGCTCGGTCAGCGTGAAACCGAGCTGCATCAGCGTCGCCCCGGAAATCTGGGTCTCGACGATCGCCGGGTTCACCGGCCGGCCGACGTCGACCAGGTTGACCAGGCGCGTGACCTTGAATTCGCCGGTTTCGGTGTCGACCTCGACCTCGGCGCCGGTGGCGCCGATCATCCAGAACGGCGTCGCATTCTCGGTCTGGCCCTGCGCATCGGGCGGCGCATAGCTCGGAATGAAACTGCCGACGCCGACGATGTTGCCGGCCTGCATGCCGTACTTCTTGCGGAAGATGTCGGGTATCGGCGAGGTTTCCGCCGACAGGCCGACCTCCTGCGCGAGCTTCATCAGCTTGTCGCGGGCGTCCTCGGCGGCAAGCCGCACCGCATGCCCCATGTGGAAGGTCGAACGCGAGCCCAGCGTCGCCATGTCGTAGGGCGTCACATCGGTATCGGGATGCACCAGCGTCACGGACTCGACCGGCACGCCCAGCGCCTCGGCGACGATCTGCGCCATCGCGGTGTCCGATCCCTGCCCCATGTCGACCGTGCTGCAGTTGACCATCACGCTGCCGTCAGCGCTAACGTTGACGATCGCCACCGAGGTCGTCGGCGAAATGCTCGCCTTGAAACCGATGGCAATGCCGCGGCCGCGGCGCACCGTACCGCTGCCGCGGTCGAAGTCCTTCTCCCACTGCATGCGCCGGGCCAGGCGCTCGAGCACCTGCTCGATGCCGGCGTCGCGCATCAGTGTGCCGGTGGCTTGCGGCCGGCCTTCCTTCAGGATGTTCTTCCGGCGGATCGCCAGCGGGTCGATATTGAGCGCCCTGGCGATCATGTCGGTATGGCTCTCGTAGGCCCACACCAGTTGCGGGATGCCGAAGCCGCGCAGCGCGCCGGCTGCCGGCAGATTGGTATAGAGCGCGTAGGAGTCGATCGCCACATTCTCGATGTCGTACGGCCCCGGCGCGGTGAAGCCGGACTTCTGCGTCACGCGCGGGCCGATGTCGGCATAGGCGCCGCCATTCCACCACACCTCGCATTCACGGGCGAGAATTTTGCCGTCCTTGCTGACACCGCTCTTGATGCGCAGCGTCGCCGCATGCTTGGTGATCTGGTAGAACTGCTCTTCCATCGTCAGCGAGATTTTCACCGGACGGCCGGCAAGCAGTGCCGCGATGGCGACCAGCGCCTCGAGCTTGATGTAGAGCTTGGCGCCGAAGCCGCCGCCGAGGTACGGCACCTTCACCCGCACCCGGTTCTCGGGCCAGCCGAGCAGGCGCGCGATCTCGATGCGCACGAAGGACGGGCTCTGCGACGCGGTGTGGATCACCAGCTGGTTCGGCGTCGGGTCGGCGACAGTGACGAAAGGCTCCAGCGGCACGTGCAGCACCTGCTGGGTGCGGAAGGTATGCTCGAAGACGTGGTCGGCGGATGCAAAGGCCTTCTGCGCATCGCCGCGGCGCAAATGGAAGTCGAGCGCAATGTTGGTATCGCGCTTGCCCTTCAGGTGCTTCAGGTCAGGGAAGGTGCCGGCGGGTTTCAGCACTTCGTGCACCACGGCTTTCGAAGTCATCGCCTCGACCTCGTCGAACACCGCGGGCAGTTCCTCGTAGTCGGCCGAGATCATCTGTGCCGCCGCTTCGGCGACATGCGGATCGGCGGCAAGCACCAGCGCCACCGGCTCACCGACGTGACGAACCTTGTCCACCGCCAGCACCGGCTGGTCATGGAAGGCCGGACCATAGTGCGGATCCGGCACCAGTTTCATGATGTCGGCGGCGGTGTAGACAGCATGCACGCCGGGCAGCGCCCGTGCGGCGGCCACGTCGATGCCCTTGATGCGCGCATGCGCGACGGTGCTGCGGAACACCTTGCCGTAGAGCATGCCCGGCAGGCGCAGGTTGTGCACGTACTCCGCCTTGCCGGTGACCTTGGCCCGCGCCTCGACGCGCGGAATGGAACGCCCGAAGGCGGATCCGCTGTTGCTTTTGCCTAAAGTGGTGGTCATCGTTGCTCCGTGACAGGTCAGGCGGCAAGCGCCTTGCGCACTGCGCGGCCGGCATGGACGCGCAGCAGTTCGGTCTTGTAGGCAGCGGAACCGCGGGCATCGCCGACCAGCTCTGCTTCTGCTGCCGCAGCCTCGCCCGCCCTCGCCAGCAGCGCGTCATCGACAGTGGCGCCATTGAGCGCCGCCTCGACTGAAACCAGGCGCAGCGGCTTCTCGGTGGCGGCGCTGACCACGAATCGTGCATCGCTGAGCACATTGCCGTCGGCCACGAACGACACCGCAATGCCCAGCGTCGGCCAGTCATCGGCGCCGCGCGTGGTCAGCTTGACATAGGCAGAACGGCGTCCCGCCCTGGCCGGCACCAGCACTTCGCTGATCAGTTCGTTGCGCGCCAGCGCGGTTTCGTAATAACCGGTGTAGAGGTCAGCCACGGCCAGTGTGCGCGAACCCGCACTCGCAAAGGTCAGCACCTGCGCATCCAGTGCCATCAGCACCGGCGGCAGATCCATATGCGGGTCACCGTGGGCAAGGTGTCCGCCGAGAGTGGCAACATTGCGCACGCGCACATTGGACAGCGTGCGCAGCGTATCAACGATCACCGGCGCCCGTTTCTTGACCGCCGCGGCGCGCCCAAGCGCACCAAGCGTAGTCAGGGCGCCGATGCGCAGACTGCCGTCGCTGGCGGAAACCACCTTCGAGTAACGCGACTCGATGCCGCGCAGGCTGATCAACCGCGACGGCTGGAACACGCCGGTCTTCATCATCAGCATCAGCGCGGTGCAGCCGCCGAAAACGCGCACCGACTCGTCGCCGGCATCGAGCAGTTTGACGGCGGACTTCAGCGTCCGCGGCTCTGCCAGCTCAAACGGGTTCATGCCGCCCCCTGCGCCGCGCCTGGCGCAAAGGCCGCACCGAGGTTTTTCGCAAACTGTTTTTCCATGTCCTTCGCCTTGGCCTTGAGTACCGGCTGCCCGATGCTGCCCAGCG
>JAEYXO010000240.1 GCA_023431245.1 Pseudomonadota bacterium
TCGCGGAAGCTCTCGAAACGCCGGTATTCGGCATTCGGCGGATTGCCCGTCGGTTCCATCAGCATGCTCCGGGAATGAGGTATCCCGCGCGATACCAGGCATACAGCGTGCCGGCGGCCCGCGCCGGCAGCGTCCCGGCGGGCAGGAAACGCCGGTCGGCCAATCGCCGGATGCGCGCTCCGGCACCGGCGCCCACGACACAGCGTTCGCCGTTGATGTAGAACGCCTTGTCGTCATATAGCAGCAGGGTCTGCGGCGCGAGCCGCAGGCCGCCGGTGGCAACGCTTTTCGCGAATGCGGCCGCGGTCAGTGCGCGCTGCGGCGCTGCGAATACCACATGGGGCTTGGGCGAGCTCAGGTCCTCGCCGATGAACTGCAGCAGGTCGTTCCGCGTCCAGCGCACGCCGTCGAGCAGGCGCAGCAGGCGGCCTGTCATGCTGCGGTCGATGTGTCCGGGAGTCCGCGTCGGTTTCAGGCCGGGGTCGGCATAGATGCCGGGCACCTCGAGTCGATCCTGCAGGAAATCGAGGAAACGGCTGCACAGGTCCTGCGCCGAAGGCGCGCGGAAACCCACTGAATAGGTGATGCAGTCATCGAGCGCGACGCCGTCGTGGGCGTAACGCGGCGGCAGGTAGAGCATGTCGCCGCCGGACAGGGTCCATTCGCGGCCGGGGCGGAAATTGCGCAGTATTTTCAGCGGCGCGTCATCGACCAGCGCGAGGTCGCGCTGGCGGCTGACCTGCCAGCGCCTTCGCCCTTCGCCCTGCAGCAGGAACACGTCGTAACTGTCGAAATGCGGGCCGACGCCGCCGCCGGGCGGCGCATAGCTCACCATCAGGTCATCGAGCCGCGCATGGGGTATGAAGGCGAAGCGGTCGAGCAGCGCCTGCGCCTGCGGCAGCAGGTGGTTCACGCCCTGCACCAGCAGCGTCCAGTTGCGGGCCGGCAGCGCGCTGAAGTCGCGGCGGGAAAACGGGCCGTGGCGCACCTCCCAGCGGCCGCCCCTGCGGATCACCAGCCGTGCTTCGGCCCGGGTCTCCTGCGCAAGTTCGATCAGCTCACGGCGGCCGGTCAGTGGTGCAAACTGCGGCAGGGCGGCGCGGGCCAGCAGCGGTTTTTTCTGCCAGTGCCGTTGCAGGAATTGTGCCGGGGTCAGGCCGTTGAGCATCGGGTTGCGCATGGGGCGGAATTATAGTGGGGGCCGCCGCGCAGCGCGCTTGACCGGGGCGCGCTTTGTTCACAGAATCGGGCATCGGGTGCCCTGACGGCACCGTTGACCACGATGGGCGCCGTGCGGCGCGGGCCCGCCGGAATCCCCTGCCGCTACTGATCAAGGAAACGTGATGCAGATTGCAAAAGACACCGTGGTGACGCTGACCTTCGAACTGCTCGACGCCGACGGCAACATGATCGAGAAGGCGGATGCCCCGATTGCCTACCTGCACGGCGGCTACCATGGCATTTTCCCGCTGGTCGAGCAGGCGCTCGACGGCAAGGAGGCGGGTCACAGCTGCAAGGTGCGGCTCGCGCCGAACGATGCCTTCGGTGAATACGACGCCAACCTGGTGCAGGTCGAGACGCGCGACAAGTTTCCGCCGGAAGTGGCCGTCGGCATGCAGTTCGAGGGCCGCGGCGAGCAGTCCGGACACACGGTGATCTACACCGTCACCGACGTTGCCGACAACAAGGTCGTCGTTGACGGCAATCATCCGCTGGCCGGACAGACGCTGAATTTCCACTGCACGGTGACTGGCGTGCGGGCGGCCAGCGGTGAGGAACTGGAGCACGGCCATGTGCATGGCCCGCATGGCCATCATCACTGATGGGCAGGTGCGAGGTGTGGCGATGGACTGCGCCTCGCGGATTCAAATAAATATCAATAAAATCAATAATTTATGATTTGCCGCTGGCGCCGTCCTGCGCCAGCGCCCGCAGCCGGTAAAGCAGGTCCAGCGCATCCCGTGGTGTCAGTGCGTCGGGGTCGCAGTCGCGTAGTGCATCCACGGCCGGATGCGGCTCTGCGGCCGGCGGTTCCGTCGCGGCGGGGCTGCCCGAAAAAAGATCCCCTTGCGGCACTTGCGCCGCTGCCGCAGCTTCGAGGTCGGCAAGGCGCTTGCGCGCGCTGCGGATCACCGCGCCGGGCACGCCGGCCAGCTGCGCCACCTGCAGGCCGTAGCTGCGGCTGGCCGGGCCTTCCTCGACGCTGTGCAGGAACACGATGTGATCCTTGTGTTCGACCGCATCGAGGTGGACGTTCGCGACCTGGCGGAATTCGGCGGCGAGCGCGGTCAGTTCGAAATAATGGGTCGCGAACAGCGTGTAGCAGCCATTGCGCTCGATCAGGTGGCGCGCGATCGCCCAGGCCAGCGCGAGGCCGTCGTAGGTCGAGGTGCCGCGGCCGATCTCGTCCATCAGCACCAGGCTCTGCGGCGTCGCGTGATGGAGGATGAAGGCCGCTTCGGTCATCTCCACCATGAAGGTCGAGCGTCCGCCGGCGAGGTCGTCGGCGGCACCGATGCGGGTGAAAATGCGGTCCAGGGGTCCGAGCCTGGCGCGGGTGGCGGGCACGAAGGAGCCGCAATGGGCGAGCAGGGCAATCAGCGCGGTCTGGCGCATGTAGGTCGACTTGCCGCCCATGTTGGGGCCGGTGATCAGCAGCATCCGCCGTGCTGCCGACAGTTTTGCATCGTTGGCGATGAAGGGATTCACCTGCGCCTCGACCACGGGATGCCGTCCGCCCGCGATGTCGATCACCGCCTCGTCGGTGAACTCCGGTGCTGTCCAGTCCAGCGCCGCGGCACGTTCGGCGAAGGCGGCGAGCATGTCGAGCAGGGCGAGGGCGTTCGCCACCTTCTGCAGCGCCGGCACCTGCGGCGCGAGTTTCTGCAGCAGTTGCTCGTAGAGCAGCTTTTCGCGGGCCAGCGCGCGTTCCTGCGCCGACAGCGCCTTGTCCTCGAAGGTTTTCAGCTCCGGCGTGATGTAGCGTTCGGCGTTTTTCAGCGTCTGGCGGCGGCGGTAATCGTCGGGCACCTTGTCCGACTGTGCGCGCGTGACCTCGATGTAGAAGC
>JAEYXO010000274.1 GCA_023431245.1 Pseudomonadota bacterium
GCCGCAGAGCGTGCGCACCTGCTGTTCGAACTGCGAGGTGGCGCAGGCGTCGATGGTGTAGTGGCCGCTGTTGTGCGGGCGCGGCGCCATTTCATTGACCAGCAGCTGCCCGTCCTGGGTCACGAAAAACTCCACCGCGAGCACGCCGCAATAGCCGAGTTTTTCGGCGATCTTCAGCGCCCAGTCGGTGGCGCGTTGCGCGAGTTCGGGTGCAACACGCGCCGGCACGATGCTGACGTCGAGGATGCCGTTGCGGTGGCGGTTCTCGGCGACCGGGAAACCGCGGCCGAGGCCGTCGGCGCCGCGCGCGACCACCGCGGAGATTTCACATTTCAGCGCGACGCGCTGTTCCAGCACGCAGGATTCGGCGCCCATGTCGGCGAAGGCCTTCTTCGCCTCGGCGACATTCGCGACGCGCGCCTGGCCCTTGCCGTCATAGCCGAAACGCGCGCGCTTCAGGATGCCGGGGAACAGCGCGGCATCGGCCGCGTCGAGGTCGCCGTCCTTCTCGATGACCGCGTAAGGCGCGACTTCGATGCCGCAGGAGCGGACAAAGGCCTTCTCGCGGATGCGGTCCTGGGCAATCGCCACCGCATCGCCGGCCGGACGCACGGCGCAGTGATTCGCCAGCCAGCGCAGGCTCTCGGCGGGCACGTTCTCGAACTCGGTGGTCACCGCCGCGCAGCTGTCGGCCAGCTGCTGCAGCGCTTCGACATCCTGGTAGGCGGCCTTCAGGTGCACGTCGGCGATCGCGCCGGCGGGGCTCAGCGGATCGGGATCGAGCACCGTGACGCGGTAACCCATGCTGTGCGCGGCGAGCGTGAACATGCGGCCCAGCTGGCCGCCGCCGAGCATGCCGAGCATGGCGTCGGGAAAAATCATGATGAATAAACAGGATTGGACACAGGAAAGACCTAAAGCCCATTAACAGGATGTGCAGGATGAACAGGATAAAAACCGGGCATGCGTGGCTTCATCCTGTTAATCCTGCCCATCCTGTAAATTGATTTTTGCCTGTCACTTTTTCACCGGCAGCTTCATCGCGCGTACGGTCGCGGCCTGTTTCTTGCGGAAGGTCGCGAGTTTCTTGGCGAGCTTGGCATCCTCGCGCGCGAGCATCGCCACCGCGAACAGGCCGGCATTGGCCGCGCCGGCTTCACCGACGGCGAAGGTGGCGACCGGCACGCCTTTCGGCATCTGCACGATGGACAGCAGCGAGTCGAGGCCCTTCAGCGCGCGCGAGGTCACCGGCACGCCGAGCACGGGCACGATGGTTTTCGCGGCGAGCATGCCCGGCAGATGTGCGGAGCCGCCGGCGCCGGCGATGATGCACTGCAGGCCGCGTGCGGCAGCGGCCTCGGCATATCGGTAGAGGAGATCCGGCGTGCGGTGGGCCGAGACCACCTGGGCCTCGAAGGGCACGCCGAAAGCGCGCATCATGTCGACGGCATGGCGCATCACGTCCCAGTCACTCTGGCTGCCCATGACGATGCCGACCTTCGGTTTTTTCACTGCAAACCCCTTTGCGCAAAGCGGCATTTTACAGTACGGACATCAGCCGACGTGCGCGCTTGGGGACTGCTAGAATCGACGCGCCCACTGAATGTCATTCCGTCACCGCGCGGCGGCTCGCAACGCGGCTGCCGGAGCAGATCCCGATGTTCGAAGTTGCGCATCGCGTTCCTGACCCGGCGCGGATGCCGGCATTCATCACGCCCGGTTCGCGCACTTTTTTCAGCGCAGCGCCGGGTGTTGCTGCAGCGCCAGTCAGAGAACGTTAATAGGTATTTGATTTTAAAGGAAAATTAATGTCTTACGAAATCGGGATGCGGCGCGGCGATGAGTTCGCCGGCAAGGTCGCACTGGTCACCGGCGGCGCGCGCAACATCGGCCGCGCCATATCGCGCGCGCTCGCCGCGGGCGGCGCAAAGGTGATGATCAATGCCAACACCTCGCGCGAGGCCGGCGAAGAAACCGTGGCGATGATCGAGAAGGCCGGCGGCAAGGCCGCGCTGTGCATGGGTGACATCACCGATCCCGCGGCAGTGAAACACCTCGTCGATGAAACCGTAAAACAATTCGGCCGGCTCGACATGGTGGTCAGCAACGCCGCGATCCGCTCCGAAACGCCCTTCGAGCAGACCTCCTTCGAGGAATGGCGGCGCGTGATCTCGACCGTGCTCGACGGCGCCTTTCTCGTGTCGCAGGCGGCGCTGCCCCACCTGATCAAGGCCGGCGGCGGCTCGCTGGTCTACATCGGCGGCCTGACCGGCCACAAGGGCGCCCTGCACCGCTCGCATGTGGTGACCGCCAAGGGCGGCCTGGCCGCGATGGCGAAGGCAGTGGCCCATGACCTCGCCGAACACAACATCACGGTGAACTGCGTGGTGCCGGGCCCGATCGCGACCGTGCGCGGCCTGCCCGGCGCGCCCGAGCGCCCGGACCACCGCAAGACGCTGCCGCTGGTCGGCCGGCGCGGCGAACCGCAGGAAATCGCGGCGATGGTGCGCATGCTCTGCGGCCCCGACGCGCGCTACATCACCGGACAATCCATCCACGTCAACGGCGGAGTACTGATGCCATGAGCAGCAAAAAATCGAACGCACCCAAAACGGCGATCTCGCCGCTGATGAAAACCCTGGCCACCTACATGGCCGCCGCGGCGAAAAAGCCGCTGCCGAAGGCCGTCGCGGAGAAGACCAAGCACCACCTGCTCGACACCATCGCCGCGATGGTCTCGGGTTCGCGCCTGCTGCCGGGCGAGAAGGCCATCGCCTATGCGAAGACGCTGGGCGGCGCGCCGCAGGCGCTGGTGATCGGCTCGGACATCGTCACCAATGCCGAGCAGGCCGCGCACGTCAACGGCATGCTGGCGCACGCCGACGAGACCGATGACTCGCACGCGCCCTCGCTGTCGCATCCCGGCTGCGCGGTCGTGCCCGCCGCGATGGCGATGGCCGAGCGCGAGAAAGCCAACGGCACGCAGCTGCTGCGCGCCGTGGCGCTGGGTTACGACCTCTGCGCACGGATCAACCTGTCGCTGCACCCCTATGATTTCCGCCAGGCCGGCCATTCGACCCACAGCTTCGGCCCGAGCTTCGGCGCCGCGGCCGCGGCCTCGCTGCTTGCCGGGCTCGACTACAAGGGCATGCGCCACGCGCTGTCGTACACCGCGCAGCAGTGTTCGGGCATCTCCTGCTGGATGCGCGACGAGGAGCACATCGAGAAAGCCTT
>JAEYXO010000282.1 GCA_023431245.1 Pseudomonadota bacterium
AGCCCCTGCTCGGCAGGGCAGACCTGCGACTGCTCGGATTTGCTGCGGAGTATTACCTGCATCCTCTGGGTGCCGCGATCATGGCCACCGTGCCGGCCGCCTTGCGCCGGGTGCGCAACCGGGAACAGACCCCGGCGGCTTACACGCTGACGCCGGCGGGCGCGGCGATCGATACCTCGGTCTTGCCGCCGCGAGTCCGGTCGCAGCACCGGCTGCTGTCATTGCTGCGCGACAACCCGGTGATCCTCCACGCGGCAATCACCAACAGCGCAGCAATGCGCAAGGCCTTGCAGGTCTTCATCACGCAGGGCTGGGTGCGGGCTGCGGCGGCACCTTCACCCGCATCCCGGCCGGATTCCATGCAGACAGCAGCAGGTCCTGCGCTCAACGACGAACAGTCCGCGGCCGTCGACGCCATCCTGTCATCCTTGGGCCGCTACCAGTCCTTCCTGCTGCTGGGCATCACCGGCAGCGGCAAAACCGAGGTCTACCTGCACGCCATCGCCGCGGCGCTCGCCCGCAATACCCAAGCCCTGCTGCTGGTGCCGGAAATCGCCCTCACGCCACAGCTGCAATCACTGGTTGCCACCCGTTTCCCCGGAACAACCGTCGCCACCCTGCACAGCGGCCTCGCCGACGGCGAACGCGCCGCCCACTGGGAAGCCGCGCGCAGCGGAAAGGCGCGCATCATCCTCGGCACACGGCTGGCGGTGTTTGCCCCGCTGCCGGCGCCCGGACTGGTCATCGTCGACGAGGAACACGACAGTTCGTTCAAGCAGGGCGAGGGCTTCCGCTACTCGGCGCGGGATCTCGCCGTGGTTCGTGCGCGGCAGGCCGGCGTGCCGGTAGTGCTTGGTTCGGCGACGCCGGCACTGGAAAGCTACCGCAATGCCCTTGACGGCCGTTACCGGCTGCTGCGGCTGTCGCAACGCATCCATGCCCTGCCGCCGCAGATCGACTGCATCGACCTGCAGCAGGATCAGCCGGCCGACGGCCTTTCAGGGCGGCTGATCGCCGCCATCAGGGCACGCATCGAGCGCGGCGAGCAGAGCATGGTGTTCATCAACCGCCGCGGTTACGCGCCGGTCCTGGTCTGCGGCAGCTGCGGATGGACGTCGGACTGCAGGCGCTGTTCCGCCAAACTGGTGCTGCACCTGCGCGAGCGCCGCCTGCGCTGCCATCATTGCGGACACGACAGCGCGGTACCGACCGCCTGCCCCGATTGCGGCAACGCCGATCTGGCGCCGGTCGGACAGGGGACGCAGCGGATCGAAGCCGCCCTGGCGCAGCATTTCCCGAAGGCGCGCATCCTGCGCATCGACCGCGACACCACGCGGCGCAGGGAAGCCTGGCCGGACATGCGTGAGCGCATCCGGGAAGGCGCCGTGGATATCCTCGTCGGCACCCAGATCCTGGCCAAGGGCCATGATTTCCCGCAACTCAACCTGGTCGGCATCGTCAATGCGGACAGCATGCTCTACAGCAGCGATTTCCGCGCACCGGAACGGCTGTTTGCACTGCTGACCCAGGTCGCCGGACGGGCCGGGCGCGGCGGCATCCGCGGCCAGGTGCTGGTACAGACCCGCTTTCCCGGCCATCCGCTGTACGCCGCCCTGCGCAACCAGGATTTCGATGCCTTCGCGCGCGAGTTGCTGGCCGAGCGTCGCCAGGCCGGGTTTCCACCCTATATGCATCAGGCGGTGCTGAGGGCCGAAGCCCGAAGGATCGACCTTGCCCTGGAGTTCCTTGAACATGCCGCAAGGCTCGCACGAGGCATCACCCCTGCGGTATCGGTCTATGACCCGATTCCTGCGGGCATGGTGCGCAAGGCCGGCCGCGAACGCGCACACCTGCTGCTGCAATCGCCGTCGCGCAAGGATTTGCGAGCATTCCTCAATGCCTGGCACCCGCAATTGGCCGGGACCGCCAGTTCGGCGGCACGCTGGGCACTCGACGTGGATCCCGCGGAACTCTGATTGTCCGCACCGCCGCCATGTTAAAATCCGCCACTTTTCCGCAGACAAATCTGCTGCCAAAACAGGCACTTGAACAAAACCCGCCGGCACCGGCCGGCCGGCTCTCCTGACGCTTCGATGACTCCCACATCCACCGACGCCCGCACCCTGCTCGGCGGCCTGCTCCGCGAGGCGCTCGCACGGGTCGCGCCGGCAGCCCGCACCGCGATCATTCTCGACCGCCCGAAACAGGCCCAGCACGGCGACTTTGCCTGCAATATCGCCATGCAGCTGGCGAAGGAAATGCGTGCCAATCCGCGGGCGATCGCGCAGCAGATCCTCGACGCGCTGCCCGCTTCGCCGGATCTCGAAAAAGCCGAAATCGCCGGCGCCGGATTCATCAACCTGTTCCTGACCCGCGCCTACAAGCAGCGCGTGGTTGCACGCGTGCTCGCCGCAGGCGACGGTTACGGCTGCGGCAGCACCGGCTCGGGCCGGAAAATCCAGGTGGAGTTCGTGTCGGCCAATCCGACCGGGCCGCTGCATGTCGGCCACGGCCGCGGTGCGGCCTATGGCGCCAGCCTTGCCGCAATCCTCGCCGCCGCCGGTTACACCGTCGACCGCGAGTTCTACGTCAACGACGCCGGCCGCCAGATGGACATCCTGCTGGTGTCGGTATGGATGCGTTATCTGGAAGCCGCCGGCATCGCGGTCGGGTTCCCGCCCAACGGTTACCAAGGCGACTACGTGCACCAGCGCGCCGAAGAATTGCGCGCGCAGCAGGGCGGGGCATTCGAGCGTGATGCCGCTGCTGTGCTTGCCGGGCTGCCGCAGGCGCGCGGCGATGAAACACCGGAACAGGCCGAGGCACTGCAGGAAGCGCGCATGGATGTGCTGATCGCCAACATGAAATCGCTGCTCGGCGACGCGCTTCGCGGCATGTTCGACCAGGTGCTGGCACGCCAGGTTGCCGAATGCCGCGATGTGCTGGAACGTTTCGGCGTGACCTTCGACCGCTGGTATTCCGAGCAGTCGCTCTACAGCGAAGGCAAGGTTGCCGCCACGCTTGACCGGCTGCGGGCCGCCGGACATCTTTACGAAAAAGACGGCGCCACCTGGTTCCGCAGCACGGATTTCGGCGACGACAAGGACCGCGTGGTCCTGCGCGAAAACGGCCTCTACACCTATTTCGCCTCCGACATCGCCTACCATGCCGACAAGCTTGCGCGCGGCTACGACTCGATCATCGACGTCTGGGGTGCCGACCACCACGGCTACATCCCGCGGGTAAAGGCCGCCATCACCGCGCTCGGCGGAGATGCCGGTAAGCTGGTGGTGCCGCTGATCCAGCTGGTCGCACTGTTCCGCGGCGGCGAGCCCGTGCGCATGGGCAAGCGCAGCGGCAACTACGTCACACTCGAGGAGCTCTACGATGATGTCGGCGTCGATGCCGCGCGTTTTTTCTACGTGCTGCGCAAGAGCGACCAGCATTTCGATTTTGATCTCGACCTGGCGAAATCGCAGAGCAACGACAATCCGGTCTACTACATCCAGTACGCCCACGCCCGCGTCTGCAGCGTGCTGGCACAGTGGGGCGGTGATGTGGCGTCGCTGGCCGCGGCCGACACGGCGCCGCTGGTATCCGATCACGAAGCGGCGTTGCTGAAGCAGCTGATGGAGTATCCGGAAATCGTCGAGGGTGCGGCCCGGGACCTCGCGCCGCACAACATCGCCTTTTACCTGAAGGAGCTCGCCGGCGGGTTCCACAGCTACTACAACGCCGAGCGCTTCATCGTCGAGGATGCGGCCCTGACGCAGGCACGCCTCGCGCTGGCACTCGCCGTACGCCAGGTGCTCAAGAACGGGCTCGCGCTGCTGGGTGTGAGCGCTCCCGAAAAAATGTAAGATGCGCGCGTGAGCAGGGATTACAAAGGCAATGACCGCAAGGGCGGTTCCCGCAGCAACGGGGGATCGCTGTTCGTCGGCATCCTGATCGGACTGGTGCTGGGCCTGGCAATCGCGCTGGGCGTCGCGTGGTACATCAACAAGATGCCCACGCCTTTCCAGTCCAAGCCGCCCGCTGCAAATCCCGAGCTTCCGAAAGCCGCCGCATCCGATTCCGCCAAAACCCCGGACAAGCCGGCCAAGGCAGCCGAGGAGGCCAAGCCGCGCTTTGATTTCTACAAGATACTGCCCGGGGTCGAGGAACCGGCCACCGACCAGCAGCTGCGCGAAACCAAGGCCGCCGCCAGGGAATCCTTCTACCTGCAGGCCGGCGCCTTCCAGAACGCGCCGGATGCCGACAACCTGAAGGCGCGACTGGCGCTGATCGGCGTGCAGGCCTCGATCCAGACCACGACGCTGCCCGACCGGGGCGTCTGGCACCGGGTGCGCCT